>CAMWNQ010000089.1 GCA_947175655.1 uncultured Clostridia bacterium
ATTAATAATAATGCCTAGTGCAGAATGGAGATTTAAAAATGATAAAGAAAATTGGTATTTTAACAAGTGGCGGAGATGCGCCGGGAATGAATGCTGCAATAAGAGCTGTTGCAAGAGCAGCTATGAGTAAGGGTATGGAAGTTTACGGTATCCGCAGAGGTTATGTTGGACTTATCAGCGGTGATATATTTAAAATGGACGCAAGAAGTGTTTCTGACATTATCCACAGAGGCGGTACAATGCTCTTTACAGCAAGATGTCCTGAATTCAGAACAGAAGAAGGTATCAACAAGGCTAAAGCTACTTGTGAAGAACTCGGACTTGAAGGTATTGTTGTAATCGGTGGTGACGGTTCATTCAGAGGAGCTGCTGACCTTTCAGCAAGAGGCATTCTCTGCGTTGGACTTCCTGGTACTATTGACAATGATATTGCTTGTACTGATTACACTATCGGATATGATACAGCAATGAATACAGCTATGGAAATGGTAGACAAGCTTCGTGATACATCACAGTCACACGACAGATGCAGTGTAGTTGAAGTTATGGGCAGAAATGCAGGATACATAGCTGTAAATACAGGTATTGCCTGCGGTGCAGTTGAAGTTATCACAAAGGAAAAACCTTATGACCTTGATGCAATCGCTAAGAAGATGCTTGAAACAAAGGAACACGGTAAGGAAAACTTTGTAATCATCGTTTCAGAAGGCGTTGGCAATGCTAATCAGATTGCACAGGTTCTTCAGGAAAAAACTCATATCGAATCAAGAGCTACTATTCTTGGACACGTTCAGAGAGGCGGTTCACCAACACTTAGAGACAGAGTTGTTGCTACAAAGATGGGTTATCACGCTGTTGAACTTCTTGAACAGGGTATAGGCAACAGAGTTGTTGGTATGCAGAAAGATGAAATTGTAGATTTTGATATTCAGGAAGCTCTCAGTATGAAGAAGCCTTATGAAGATGAACTTCACAGAATAGCAGAAGAACTTGCATTCTAATTAAACACGATTATAAATTATGTACCCGCATAATTTATAAAATATATTAAAAACAAAACAATCAGAGTAGAAAACTGTGCGTGAAGTGTTGTCGGACGGGGAGTTGCCGACAAACGAAAAGTTTAATGACTTGCGGTACAGTTTTCGCATCCCGCTGAATGTATAACCTTTAAGCTCTTTGTAACAAAGACCTTTTGATTATGCATAAAGCACTGGCTCGCATAATAAGGAGGTAAAATTTATGAAGAGCTTTTTATTATCATTTAAAGATTCTGCAAAGTCACTCAGTGACATCAGAACTATCACCGTTACAGGTATGCTTCTAGCATTTGCCGTTGCAATACGTTCTCTCGGAATCCAGATTACACTTGATGCAAGAATAGTATTTACTTGCATTCCGATTTCAATCATAGCGATGCTTTATGGACCAGTTGTATGCGGTCTGTCAACGTTTGCGCTTGATATTATTGGATTTCTTATTGATAACAAATCCGCAAGAGGATACAGTATTGAACTTGCATTGGTAGTAATACTTTCCGGTATATTTTATGGTATTATTCTTTATAAAGCTGATATAAAATGCAGTAAAAGTAATATTAAGGGCAGTATTATAAGTATTTTAAAAATAATGCTTGCAAGAGGACTTGTTGTAGTAATATGTAATATGATTTTAAATTCATATTTTATTTACACACTTTATATAAACAAAGATTTTTCAATATTTACTTCATATGACAATGCTGATATGATGAAACAGTTTATAACATGGTGGGTTACATCAAGACTTCCTAAGAACGTTACATATCCTATAGATATTGTACTTTTAAGTATAGTTCTTCCAGCAGCAAATACAGCATATAAAAGTGTATTCAAACAAATTAAAAGCATATAAAATACAAAATTAAGGGGACTGACAAAAATCAGCCCCCAGTTTTTTATTCTTTTATTGATTAGCTATGATTTTATATGATATAATCCTGTTTTAATTAGCAGCCACAGCCACAGCCGTTATCACAGCCACAGCCACAACCATTGTTATTTGCTAAAGTATTGTTGTTACAGCCACAACCACTGAAAAGAATGATGAAAAGAATTATAAGAAGAATAATCCACCAACAGCTATTTCCTTCAAAGCATCCACACATAAATAAACAACTCCTTAAAAATAAATTTATTTGAAACAGAGTGTTTGAATCCGTTTCATAGTATATATTATGACAATTAAAAAAAAGTGTTACAATTTTTTGGGTAATAATTTGTTTCGACTGTTATCGCATTAATTTAATGGCATAATATATTTATACATTAATACGGAGGTAAGATAATGATGGTAAATTCTGAAAGGTTTACAAAAAGAGCAGTCAAAGTAATAGAAGGAGGTATTAAAATAGCATCTGAACTTGGTCATACCTATGTAGGAAGTGAGCATATACTTTATGCTATAACAGATGAATCTGGTTCAAAGGCTGGAACGCTTTTAAAGAAATCAGGTGCGTCAAAAGATTCCGTTTGCGAAATGATAATAAATATGGTTGGACAAGGAATACAGTCAAGACTTTCAGAAAGGTATTTTACAACGGCTCTGAAAAATATACTTGAAGATTCCTTTGAAACTGCTGTTTTAGACCGTAAAAAGCAGGCATCTCCTGAACATATACTTATCGCACTTCTTAAAGACAGCTCTTGCAGTGCATATACTGTATTAAAAAAACTCGGAGTAAATATAAATAATCTTACTGATGGGCTTGAATGTGGGGCAATAGCTGAAATAAAAGAAGAAATAGCAGTATCTATGCAGCCAAAGCCTTCACAGTATCCCAATCTTTTTAAATATGGAAAAAATATTACTGATATTTTACTTCTGAAAAAATCCGAAAAGCTTATAGGCAGAGAATCAGAAATAGAAAGAGTTCTACAAATTCTTGCCCGAAAGACAAAAAACAATCCCTGTCTCATCGGAGAAGCCGGAGTAGGAAAAACTGCAATAGTTGAAGGTGTTGCCGAACTTTTTGTGAGAAATCTTGTGCCAGATGTTTTGAAGAATCAGTATATATTTTCACTGGATTTTACTGCACTTCTTTCCGGTGCAAAATATAGGGGGGATTTTGAAGAGCGTATAAAAGCCTGTATTGATGAAGCGGTTTCAGCAGGCAATATAATATTGTTTATAGATGAACTTCATACAATAGTAGGAGCAGGTGCGGCAGAAGGTGCTATAGATGCCGCAAATATTATGAAACCACAGCTTGCCAGAGGTGAACTCCAGATAATAGGTGCTACTACTTTTGAAGAGTATAGAAAAACTATTGAAAAAGATACAGCTCTTGAAAGACGTTTTCAGCCTGTATTGGTAAATGAACCGTCGGCAGATGAATGCATAGGGATAATAAGAGGAATCAAATCAAGTTATGAAAAGTTTCACAATGTTAGAATAAGCAGTAATATAATTAATCTTGCAGTTAATATGTCAATGCGATATATAAATGACAGATTTTTACCGGATAAGGCTATAGATGTACTTGATGAAGCCTGTGCCGGAGCAAAAATAAAAAACTGTTCCAGATATACAAAATTGAAATCTGATACTGATTTTATACAAATTCCTGATGGTAAAATAACAGGAATTTTTAAAAACAATAATATACCAGAAGTAACCAGAGATGATATTTTATCTGTAATATCATTACGTACAGGAATACCTCTTAAAAAAATTTCATTAGATGAGGGTGAAAGACTTAAAAAAATTTCTGAAAATCTCAGGTCAAAGATAATAGGTCACGACTATGCAATATCTAAAATATCACAGACTCTCTGCCGTGCAAAATCAGGACTTCAGGACGAAAACAGACCACTTGGTTCGTTTTTATTTGCAGGTCCTACCGGAGTAGGAAAAACTGCACTTGCCAAAGCTCTTTCAGAGATATTATTTGGTTCTGAGGATAATATGATTAGAATAGATATGTCTGAATTTATGGAAAAACATTCAGTATCAAAAATTATAGGAGCACCTCCAGGGTATGCAGGATATGATGACAATATAAGCATCTGTGAAAAAATACGCCGTAATCCATATTCTTTGGTATTATTTGATGAGATAGAAAAAGCACATAAAGATGTTCTTAATATATTATTGCAGATACTCGATGATGGCGTACTTACAGATTCTACAATGAGAAAGATAAGTTTCAGAAACTGCATCATAATAATGACAAGCAATGCCGGAAGTGTTTCATCACATAAAAATACATCACTGGGATTTGAAAGACTTTCGCCAGAAGAAGATGATGAAAAGGCAGTTAAACGAGTAAAAGAATGTTTTTCACCTGAATTTATAAACAGAATTGATGAAATAATAGTATTCAATTCGCTTACATCAGATGATTTGATAAAAATAAGTATGAATGAACTTGAAAATTTAAAGTCAAGAGCAGAAAGCATAGGTATAAATCTTATATTTTCTGATGAAATTGCCAATAAAATAGCATCTGCACGTGATACTGAAAAATACGGAGCAAGACCAATAAAACGTAATGTTACAGAACTTGTAGAAAATCAGCTTGCCTCTATGATTATAAGCAATCAGATAACCGAGGGAGATACAGTGTATGTTATATTGAAAGATGATAAAATAGAAATTATGCTTTCTGAGGATATATATTATATGCCTGATAAATCAAAGTCAGGAGTATAATCAGATACAGCAGAAGATTTGTCCTGTGAAAAGCCATTTAGATTTAATTCAGATGCTTTTTTTAATATACTATTATATTCCATTTTTGTAATACGGCGGTTAAGTTCAGGATAGTTTTCTTTTACATTATCATTAGGTGTAAACTGACTCATAAGACTTATTAAAAAAGATTCGTTGGGAAGATTTTCAGAAATCCATTTTATAATATTTCTTGAATCGTGTCTAAGATTTGGTATTGCAAGATGACGTATTATCATACCTTCCTGAAGTATATCATTATTGAATACAAGTTTTTTATGCTGGTCTGCCATTTCTTTCAGTGATGCTGAAACGTGTTCAAAATAATCAGGAATGCCTGAATACTTTAAAGCATATTTGTTGTCATAGTATTTAAAGTCTGGAAGATATATGTCAATATAACCTTTGAGAGCTTTTATAGTTTCTGGAAGTTCATAGCCTCCGCAGTTATATACTATCGGGATATTAAGTTTATGTTTTACAAGGTCAAGAGCCTTTATAATCTGATATACAAAGGGTGTCGGTGTGACAAGGTCAATGTTACACGCACCCTTTTCCTGTAGTTCAATAAAAATTTCAGAAAGACGATTTACAGATATTTCTTTTCCATAGTTGTCGTGACTTATTTTATAGTTCTGACAGTAACAGCATTTAAGATTACAGCCTGAAAAAAATATTGCCCCTGCACCGTTTTCACCGCATATGCAAGGTTCTTCCCATTTATGAAGATATGCTTTTGAAATATTTATTTTATCACCGCCACCACAGAAACCTCTGTATTGTGTACGGTCATTACCGCATTTGCGTGGACATACTTCACATTTTTCTAAATTAATCACTTTTAATCACAACCTGTTTTAAGATATTTTTATTTCAGAATTTATTATATATCAAAAGATTTGTCAAGTCAACTTGTAAAAAAAGATTATGTATGCTATAATATGATGTAGGAAAAATAAATATAAAAAAGTGCGGTGTAAAAAAATGATAGAAAATCAGATAAATGCTGATATAGCAATCATTGGCGGAGGAGCTTCCGGAATTTGTTCGGCAATATCTGCTAAAATGACAGATAAAAATTTAAAGATAGTTGTACTTGAAAAATTAAAAAGAGTTGGAACAAAAATATTGTCTACCGGAAACGGAAGATGTAATTTAGGTAATAAAAATATATCAGAAAAATTTTTTCACGGAAGTATAAAGAATTTAATGGAGATAATCAGCAGTATTGATACAGAGGACTTTTTTAATTCTGTCGGACTTCTTTGCAGAACTGATTCAGAAGGCAGAATATATCCATATAGTAACCGTGCATCATCAGTACTTGATGCTTTAAGAATAAGTCTTAAAAATCTTGATATTTCCGAAATATGCGGATTTGATTTAAAATCGATAAAAAAATCAAAAAATAAATTTATTCTTGAATCAGGAGATATGAAAGTCTGTGCAAAAAAAGTTATAGTAGCATCTGGAGGTTATTCATCACCTTCACTGGGTACAGACGGAGCAGTTACAGAAATAATTAAAAATCTTGGACATAAAGTTACTGATGTTTATCCTTCACTTACTTCATTTAACTATAAAAACAGCAATGAATATAAAATTCTTGCCGGAATAAGGGTCAGAGGTTGTGTTACAGCAGAAAGTGGTCGTAAAATTCTTGAAAGTGAAACGGGTGAAATACAGTTTACATCTGATTCATTATCAGGAATCTGTATATTTAATCTTTCTCATCTTGTTTCAAAACATAGAAATATCAGAATAAAGATTGATGTTATGCCTGAGAAGTCTTTTCAGGAAATACTTGATTTCTTATTTTATCTGAAAAAAATTCGCAGAGAATGCAATCTTGAAGATTATCTTACCGGAATTTTTGCAAAAAATCTCGGGATATATATTATAAAAAAATCTATAATGAAACCTTTATCTGTAAAAGTATTGGAATTAAGTTCAAATGAAATAAAATCAATAGCCGGACTGATAAAATCGTTATATATAGAGATTGTTCCGTCTGAAAAGTGGAATACTTCTCAGGTAACGTCAGGCGGAATACATGGTGAATCTGTTAGTAATGATTTGGAATCACTAATATTGAAAGGCATGTATTTTTCCGGAGAAATACTTGATGTTGATGCCATATGCGGAGGATATAATTTAATGTGGGCTTGGTCATCAGGATTATGGGCAGGAAAAAAATGTGCAGAAAGTTTTAAATAATATTTTGAATAATGGAGCTGGAAAATGATAAGAATTAATAATATAAATGTCTCGCTTGATTTTAATTTTGATTCAGATTCTTTGATTAAATTATGCATAAAGGAACTTAATATTAAAGCAGGTGATATAAAATCCATAAATCTTGCAAAAAAATCGGTTGATGCAAGAAAGAAAAATAATATTTGCTTTGTAATATCGATTGATGTTGAATTTATAAAATCAATAACTGAAGAAAAAATTTTAAAAAGCAATAAAAATGC
>CAMWNQ010000090.1 GCA_947175655.1 uncultured Clostridia bacterium
ACTATAATAATAGAATAGCATCTGTTATTCTGTATCGTGTTGAATAAAACACGTGGATTATAATAATCCAAGATGTAATAAACAGAATATCATTTTTCTGAAAATGATATATTTAAAATTATATGTAAAAGAAAGGATATGATAAAAATGGCAGATTACAACTTTTCGCATATTACCCCACTCATTAATGAACTTTCTGAAGCCTGTATAAGCAACTCAGTTATAAATCCGGATTTATACTCACAGTTCGATGTAAAACGTGGACTCCGTGATATCAATGGAAACGGAGTAGTTGCAGGACTTACAAACATCAGCACAATCAAAGCTACTAAAATTGTGGACGGACAGACTGTTCACTGTGATGGAAAATTATACTACAGAGGTATTGACGTTGAAGATATAGTCGCCGGCTTTATCAAGGAAAAACGTTTCGGATTTGAGGAAACTATATATATACTCCTTTTTGGAAAACTTCCTTCAAGTCATCAGCTTGAAAATTTCAAAAAGCTCCTCTCTGATTTCAGAACGCTTCCTACTTCATTTACACGTGATGTCATTATGAAAGCTCCAAGCGACAATATGATGAATACACTTGCAAAATCAGTTCTTGCTCTCTATTCATACGATGATAATGCTGACAATACATCTATTCCTAATGTTCTCCGTCAGTGCATAGAACTTATAACTCTCTTCCCTGTATTATCTGTATACGGCTATCAGGCATATAATTACTATAAAAACGGTCAGAGCCTTTTTATTCATAATCCGAATCCGGATTTGTCAATAGCTGAAAATATACTCTATATGCTTCGTCAGGACAGCAATTATACAGAACTTGAAGCACGTATTCTTGACCTTGCTCTTGTTCTTCACGCTGAACACGGTGGTGGAAATAACTCATCATTTACAGTACACGTTGTTACATCTTCTGGAACAGATACTTATTCCACAATAGCTGCCGCACTTGGTTCTCTCAAAGGTCCTAAACACGGCGGTGCAAATATAAAGGTTGTAATGATGTTTGATGATATGAAAAAGCATCTTAAAGACTGGTCAGATGAAGAGGAAATCAAGTCATATCTTCGTAAACTCCTCCACAAGGAAGCTTTTGATCGTGCAGGACTTATATATGGAATGGGTCATGCCGTTTACTCAACTTCTGACCCGAGAGCTAAAGTTTTTAAATCATTTGTTGAAAAACTCTCCATTGAAAAGGGTATGGAAAAAGAATTCCAGCTCTATTCTACTGTAGAACGTCTTGCAACCCAG
The DNA here is from genome assembly GCA_947175655.1 of uncultured Clostridia bacterium. Classification (GTDB taxonomy): domain Bacteria; phylum Bacillota; class Clostridia; order Oscillospirales; family Ruminococcaceae; genus Ruminococcus. Next base: position 1,270 of record CAMWNQ010000090.1, read on the forward strand.
ATTATCAAAGAAGAAAGACGTATATATAAAGGTGTTTGTGCAAATGTTGACTTTTACAGTGGTTTTGTTTACAGAATGCTTGAACTTCCATATGAACTCTTTACTCCTATTTTCGCTATTGCAAGAATTGCCGGCTGGTCTGCCCACAGAATGGAAGAATTAATCAACTCCAATAAGATTATAAGACCAGCTTATAAAGCTATTGCACCTTACACCGATTACAATAATCTTGATGAAAGAACAGATTCTTAATATGATTATTACTAAAACCCAGCATATAACAGAATTTGTTATCATATAAATATGTATCATTTAAAACGAAAGGATTGATAAAAATGAATACCGCACATTTAATTAATTTTAACGGTACAAGCTGTGTAAAACTTGATGCCGGAGGATATTCAGCTCTTATTGCATATGAAATCGGTTCAAACGTTATCAGATTAAGAGATGAAAAAAACGCTGTAGAATTCTTCAGATTCAAAGACGATAATCCTGCTGAAAATATCAAGCAATCAGCAGAAGTATGGGGACTTCCTACTCTCTATCTCCCTAACAGATTTGCTGATGGTATACTTAAAACATCAGATGCAGTCTATCAGCTTCCGGTAAACGAAAAAGCTCCTTTTAATAATCATATTCACGGCTTTATTCATAAACGCATACACGAAGTTGTTGAATATAATTCAGATGAAACTTCTGCTTGGGTAAAAACACAGTATCTTTATGATGAAAATGATGAATTTTTCCAGTATTTGCCTGTAAAGTTCCTTGCTGAATATACTTTTACCCTTTCTGAAAACGGTCTGAGACAGGATATTAAATTTACTAATCTTTCTGATAAGATGATGCCAATGTCTCTTGCATCTCATACAACTATCAATTCACCTTTTGCAGATGGTTCAAAAGAGGCTGATATAAGACTTATTGTTCCTGTAGGCAATAAATGTGAACTTAATGAACGCTGTCTTCCTACTGGAAACCTTCCTGCACCTTCAAAATATGACCTTGAATATGTAACCGGAAAATGCCCTGTACTTCAGGATATTTCCAATGATATGTATTTCGGAAAATATACTGAACTCAACAAGGAAAATTTCCACGGTATTATTGCTGAAGATATTACAAGCGGTAAGAAGATATGCTATGAAGTTTCAGAAGAGTATAAATTCTGGATTATCTGGAATGACCGTGGTTTCAATGGATATTTCTGTCCTGAACCTATGACTGCTATGATTGATGCACCTAATCTCTCTATGCCATCCGATATTACAGGTTATACTGAAATCAAACCTAATGAATCTTTTAAAACTTATCAGAGATTCTTTACTGTATTATAATTTTTTGTGAAAAATGCACAAATTATCAGATTAAAAAATTACATTGACATTGAAATAAATATCTTGTAATAATTATAATATTATGTTATAATATTATCAATACGGGAAATATACCCGTGATGTAAATATCTATTTAAAGGAGTATTTTTATGAAGAAATTCGGATTTTTTGACGATGCCAATAAGGAATACGTTATTAATTCCCCTAAAACACCTTATCCGTGGATTAACTACCTCGGCACACAGTCATTCTTTTCACTTATTTCCAACACTGCCGGAGGTTATCACTTCTACAAAGACGCTCGTCTCAGAAGAATAACTCGTTACCGTTACAACAATATCCCTGTTGATATGGGCGGACGTTATTTCTATATAAATGATAACGGCACAATCTGGTCACCTGGCTGGTCACCTGCTAAAACTGAACTCGATGCATATGAATGCCGTCACGGTATGGGCTATACTGTAATCAAGGGCAAGAAAAATGACGTTCAGGCTGAAGTTACTTTCTTCGTTCCTAAGGATTACAACGGTGAAATCCAGAAAATGGTTCTTACTAATACAGGTTCAGAAACAAAGACTTTCAAGCTCTTCTCATTTATTGAATGGTGTCTCTGGAATGCTCAGGACGATTCAACTAACTTCCAGAGAAACTTTAATACAGGTGAAGTTGAAGTTGAAGGCTCTACTCTCTTCCACAAGACAGAATACAAGGAAAGACGTGACCACTATGCATTCTATACTGTAAATGCTGAAATTGCCGGATACGATGCGGACAAGGAAGCTTTTATGGGTCTTTACAACGGATTTGAAAATCCTCAGGCTGTTGTTGATGGCAAGTCAACAAATACTGATGCTGATGGCTGGTCACCTATTGCTTCACATTCTATCGATGTTACACTTGCTCCAGGTGAATCAAAAGACTATATCTTTATTCTTGGATACGTTGAAAATCCTGTTGATGAAAAATTCAATGCTGACGGCTCTATGAACAAGTCAAAAGCTTATGAAATGATTGAACAGTACAATACTACTGAAAAGGTTAACGCTGCTCTTGAAGAAAACAAGAAGATGTGGGACGAACTCCTTTCAAAGTATACTGTAAATACTCCTGATGATAAGATGAACCGTATGGTTAATATCTGGAACCAGTATCAGTGTATGGTTACATTCAATATGTCACGTTCTGCTTCATATTTTGAAAGCGGTATCGGACGTGGTATGGGATTCCGTGACTCAAATCAGGATTTGCTTGGATTCGTTCATCAGATTCCTGACCGTGCAAGAGAACGTCTTATTGACCTCGCTTCAACACAGTTTGAAGACGGCGGTTGCTATCACCAGTATCAGCCTCTTACAAAGAAAGGTAATGACGAAATCGGCGGTGACTTCTCAGATGACCCACTCTGGATGATTTTATCTGTTGCTGCATACATCAAGGAATCCGGTGATTATGGCATTCTTGATGAAATGGTTCCTTATGATAATGACGAATCAAAGGCTCAGACTATGATGCACCACCTCAAACAGAGCTTCTACCGTGTATGTACAAATGTAGGCCCTCACGGACTTCCACTTGCTATGCGTGCTGACTGGAACGACTGTATAAACCTCAGCTGTTTCTCAAGTGAACCTGGTGAATCATTCCAGACTTCAACTTCACCTAAGTATGGCGAAGACAAGTATAGTAAAATTGCTGAATCACTTATGGTTGCTGGTTTATTTACATATGCTGGTCCTTCATATGTTGAACTTTGTAAGATTAAGGGCGATACAGAAGGTGCTGAAAAGGCTCAGGCTGAAATCGACAAGATGAAAGCTAATATTATGGAATACGGCTGGGACGGCGAATGGTTCATCCGTGCTTATGACGACTTCGGAAAGAAAATGGGTTCAAGCGAATGTGAAGAAGGTAAAATCTTCATCGAACCACAGGGCTTTATGATTATGTCAGAAGTAGGTAAGGATATCGGTGCTGACATCAAGGCTCTTGAAAGTATTGACAAGTACCTTAATACAGAACACGGTCTTGTACTTAACAACCCTGCATTTACAAAATACTATATTGAATACGGCGAAATTTCAACATATCCAGGTGGATATAAGGAAAATGCAGGTATATTCTGCCACAACAATGCTTGGATTATCTGTGCTGCTGCTTATGCTGGTCAGGGTGACAAGGCTTTTGAATACTATTCAAAGATTGCTCCTGCTTACAGAGAAGAAAAGTATTCTGATCTCCACAGAACTGAACCATATGTATATGCTCAGATGATTGCAGGTAAAGACGCAAAGAGACACGGTGAAGCTAAAAACTCTTGGCTTACTGGTACTGCTGCTTGGAACTTCGTTGCAGTTTCACAGTATATTCTCGGTATCTCTGCTGACTGGGACGGTCTCAAGGTTGACCCTTCAATCCCTCACGAATGGGACGGCTTTACAGCTACAAGAAAGTTCCGTGATGCAACATATGAAATCAAGGTTACAAATCCTGACCATATCTGCAAGGGCGTTAAGAGTGTTACTGTTGATGGCAATGCTATCGAAGGAAATGTTATTCCTGCATTCTGCGACGGAAAAACTCACGCTGTTGAAGTTGTAATGGGTTAATTCCAATAAATAAAATTATATAAAATAAAAAAAGCGGACTTTTAATGTAATACTCATAAAGAAGTTTTAGCCATAGCATTTTTGATAACCATCAAAAGTGCTATGGCGTTTCTATTGACAAAACAATTTTTATTAAGATAAATCGGAATTTACGCTGATTTTTCTTTTAAATAGAGCATTGTAACTCAGTCTAGTCATATCGAAAATAGGAGAGTTATTGGAATATGCAAAAGAAACAAATTAAATATATATTTGCTTTCATTTTAACCATATTTATATTCTTTCTGCAAAGTATATTTAGTAGAATCGGTTGGTGGATAGCAAGTAGATTTGATTATTCACTAATAGATAATGACGGTTTATTTATGATGGTATCCGTTCACCATATCGTACAAGCACTACTTGCATTATTAGTTATTTTCATATTTTATAAAATAAAGGATAATGTGGTTTTTAAGCTAAAACTTAAGTTTGATATAGTGGGAATCAAGTACACAATGTTTTTCTGTGTTGCTATATTTATATACTACATTATAGTGTATATAATCGGTTCAAAATTAAACTCAATAGCTGTTTATGATTATGAACTAAATACAGCCAATGTTGTTGGAACATTGAACTTTCAGCTGCTGTTATCAGGAACATCGGAAGAGATAATATTTCGGTCGTTGCCTATTGTGCTATACAAAAACGTTATAAATTCCAATAAGAAAAGCTCCGATGTATTAGCTGTCGTGCTGACCTCTGTTTTATTTGCCATTGCGCATTTTAATTGGAAACTGCCTATATCTATTCAGTGGTTTCAAATAGTATATGCTTTTGTTTTAGGGTTGACATTCGGATTTGTTTTTATAAAATCAAAGAGTGTTATTTATCCTATGATAATGCATGGAATGAGTAATTTCATTTCCGTTGGCATTTGCTATTTGTATATGAGTTTAGTATAAATTCTGATTTATGTTAATAATTCAATATCAAAAACAAGCCCGAAAACGGTTCATCTCAACCGCTTTCGGGCTAAAAACTTCTATATGATTATTTCTCTTTGCAAGTCCGCTTGTTTTTTTAATTATTTTGATCTCTTGCTTCTTTTAAAAGGTCTGATACATTATACTTAATATCTCTATCCTTACAATGTATTGTAATAGTATCATTTTGGTTAATATTATCTACATTTTCTGACCATATAAATGTGTTAGTATGATTTGAAAACGGAATATCTAATATAGGATATAAGATTATATTTTCATGGACATTTATTCCGCCGTCTTCAAGATAATCATATTCTGACTCGGTCTTTATTCTCATAGTATCACAGCCATCACCAGTAATTGCAATAATAAGCTTTTCTTTCTTTTTTGTTTCTTTTACGTCATCATTATCATCATTATCTTTTTCTATCTGATATATATTATTTGGATATGTATCTATTATTTTTAATTGAATATCAAGCTTATCTGAATTAATAGGGAAAACTCCATAGAATACAAATATAAATATTACAAAAAGCACCACCGCACTTATAATAACACTTGTAATAATTTTTATAACAGTGGAACGCTTAATTTTTTTCAGTGGTTTAATATCCTTTTCAGGCTTTTTTATATCTATATCAATTTCTTCTTTTTCACACATATTTTCATAAATTTCATTACAGCCTTCACATTCAAGCAAATGTTTTTCTATTTCTTCATTGCTTTCATCAGATGTGAGCTTATCGCAGTAAAGCGGAAGTAAATCCTGAACTATTTTACATTTCATCATAAAAATCTCTCCTAGTATAATAATGATATAGTCCAAAGACGGTTCTACAATAGACAACCAGAC
>CAMWNQ010000091.1 GCA_947175655.1 uncultured Clostridia bacterium
CAATCCTGAAAACAGATAGTAAAATTTTAATATAAACAAGCAACAGGGCTTTATTATTCACTATTATGTTTTCTATAACGGATTCTGTACTTGTTCAAATTTTAATGGATTCTCTTTTCTATAAATTGCAAGAATCGAAATATGCTTTTCCTATGTATTGATGTAGTTCTTGTTTTTACAATTTTTTTCTTGTGATAAGTAGTAAAATAATAATTGAACAAAGGGGTTGGGGTCAAATATGATTCGGACTCTTTTTATTTTATTGTTGATTATTTTGATTTTCATTTATAATTATAACAGGAGGAAATGATAATGGATTATCCAAAAGTTGAATTTATATATCTTAATGAACAAGATATGATTGATGCTGGTGTTAAGGATATGGCAGGTTGTATTGAAGCAATGGAAGAAATGTTCAAGCTAATGAAAGCCGGCAATTATCGTATGGGTGGTGCAAACGGAAACTCTCATGGCTGTATGGTAATGTTTCCAGAATCATCACCGTTTCCGGAAATGCCCTTAGATGGTCCCGATAGGCGTTTTATGGCAATGCCAGCTTATCTGGGTGGCAAATTTGATATAGCAGGAATGAAATGGTATGGTTCAAATTGTGAAAACAAGGAAAAAGGACTTCCTCGTTCTGTACTTATGCTGACCTTGAACGATAAGGATACGGGAGTACCTCTAGCGTATATGTCTGCAAATATTCTATCTGCATATCGAACAGGAGCAGTCCCAGGTGTTGGATATAAATATTTTGCAAAAGAAGATGCAAAAGTTGTCAGTATTATAGGACCAGGAGTAATGAGTAAAACTGCTCTGATAGCTATTATGTCAGTACGTCCGAATATAGAAACTATAAAGGTAAAGGGCAGGGGAAAAGCTTCTCTTCAAAAATTCATAGATTATATTAAGCAAGAATATCCAAAGGTAAATGTTTATGCAGTGAATACGATTGAAGAAGCTGTCCGTGAATCTGACATTATTTCAGCAAGCACATCTACTCCGACTGGAAATCCTGAAGAATATCCATATATTGCAGAAGAATGGATTAAGCCAGGTGCAGTAATAAGTTCAACTGCTGCACTTAGATTTGATGATGATTTTCTTATTAACCGTGCAAGAACAGTAACTGATAATATAATGCTTTATGAAGCTTGGGAAGAAGAAATGAAACCTGATGCTTATAATACAATTCCGATTCCAGCAGTCAGGGTTATGGATTTGATTGCGAAAGGAAAAATGACTTACGCTCAGGTTGATGATTTGGGAGACGTATTGACAGGAAAGATTCCTGTACATCGTAATAAGGACGAAATTATAATATATTCAGTAGGTGGTATGCCGGTAGAAGATATTGCATGGGGTACTGTGGTGTATCGAAATGCACTTAAAAACGGCATCGGAACAAAATTAAAGCTTTGGGATATTCCACAGATGATTTAAATATTTAAAACAGGAGGAGAATTTTATGAGAATTCAGGAACACCCGATTCTTGGCACATATGACAGAGGAGAGATTGTTTCATTTACCTTTGACGGAAAAGTGCTTGAGGGATTTGAAGGAGAACCTATTGCAATGGCACTGAAAAATGCCGGAGTAATGGTACATAGATATACTAAAAAGGAACATAAGCCAAGAGGAATATTTTGTGCAATAGGCCGCTGTACAGACTGCGTTATGATTGTCAACGGGAAACCTAATGTACGTACTTGTATTACACCACTTGAAGCAGGTATGGAAATCTGTACACAATATGGTGTAAGTGCAGAGCCGTCAAATGGAGGAGAGAAGAAATGAAAAGATATGATATGATTATAGTTGGAGCAGGACCAGCAGGTCTTTCTGCAGCAATTGAATCAGCAAAGCGTGGTATGCATGTTATTGTATATGATGAAAATGCAAAACCCGGCGGTCAGCTTTTCAAACAGATTCACAAGTTTTTTGGTTCAAAAGAACATAAAGCAAAAATCCGTGGTTTTAGAATAGGTGATGAACTTCTGGCAGAAGCATCTGCACTTGGTGTTGAAGTTGTTCTGAATGCAATAGTAATAGGACTTTTTTCGGAAAAAGAAGTTACCGTAAAAATTGATGAGCATGTAGAACATGTCAAAGGTGATACTGTTCTTATTGCAACAGGAGCAAGTGAAAATATGGTAACATTCCCGGGCTGGACGCTTCCAGGTGTAATCGGAGCAGGAGCAGCACAGACAATGATGAATCTACATGGTACACTTCCAGGTAAACGTGTATTGATGCTTGGTTCGGGAAATGTTGGATTAGTTGTAAGTTTTCAGCTTATGCAGGCAGGATGTGAAGTTGTTGCCCTTGCAGATGCTGCACCCCGTATTGGTGGTTATGGTGTACATGCTTCAAAAGTATCACGTTGTGGTGTACCGTTTTATTTGTCACATACAATTGTTTCTGCTGATGGAGATGACCATGTTACAGGTGTTACAATTGCTGAAGTAGATAAAAACTGGCAGATAATTAAGGGAACAGAAAAGCATTTTGATGTAGATACTATTTGCCTTGCAGTCGGACTATCTCCTATGTCAAAGCTTTGTGATATGGCAGGCTGTCAGATGGAAGACAATCCGTCAAAGGCAGATTTTGTACCAACAGTTAATAAATATGGAGAAACTTCAATTTCAGGTATTTATGCAGCTGGAGATGTTTCAGGAATTGAAGAAGCATCAAGTGCAATGATTGAAGGCAGAATTGCAGGAATTGCTGCTGCTGCAAAACTTGGTTTTATAACTGAGGAAGAATGTAATATAGAAATTGAAAAACAGGAATCCGCACTTGAAGGATTAAGACAAGGTATGTTTGCTCCTGGTATGCGAGGAAAAATAATTACTGAAACAGATGAAGGTGTAGAAGTATCACAGAATCTTCTGAAAAAAGGTTTTGTTACAGAAGAAGAAATTGAACGTTTTCCGGGTGTTACACATAGTGAAGGCATACACCCTGTTATTGAATGTACACAAAATATTCCATGTAATCCTTGTCAGGATGCTTGTTCAAAACACTGTATAAAAATCGGAAGTAATATTACTGCACTTCCAGCAGTTAATCCAGAAGCAAAATGCACAGGATGCGGAATGTGTGTAGCATCTTGTTCTGGACAGGCAATTTTCTTAGTAAATGAAGATTGTGGTGACGGAACCGCAGAAATAACATTGCCTTATGAATTTTTGGCTCTTCCTCAAAAGGGCGATAAAGGCATTGCCTTGAACCGAAATGGTCAAAAAATATGTGAAGCAGAGGTTGTCAATGTCAGAACCGCAAAAGCATTTGACCATACTAATCTTCTGACAATGAAAGTTCCAAAAGAATTTGCACTGAATGCAAGATTTTTTAAGAAGGAGGCTTGAGAATGAATGACAGAAACCGAAATATCGGAGAATATATTCCGGCAGATGATGATAATATAATAGTTTGCCGATGTGAAGAAATTACAAAAGGTGAAATAAGAAGAGCAGTACATGACGGAATGTTTACACTGACAGAAATACGTCGTTATCTTCGTACTGGTATGGGCTTATGTCAGGGGCAGACCTGTACAAAGTTAGTAAAAAGTATTGTTGCAAAAGAACTCGGAATCAGACCCAGTGACCTTGAACCGGCAACAGGAAGAGCACCTATGCGTCCGATTGAAATGTATATTTTGGCACAAGACGGGGAGGATATGAAATGAATGCAGAAGTAATTATTGTGGGTGGTGGCATTATTGGCTGTTCTACAGCATATAATCTTGCAAAAAATGGTGTTTCTGTAATTGTTCTTGAAGGAAGTGAACATATTGGTAATGGTGGTTCTACCCGTAATGGTGGCGGTGTACGTCAATCCGGACGTGACCCGCGTGAACTGCCTTTGGTAATGTATGCAATCAAGAATATATGGAAAGATTTATCGGATATGCTTGATACAGATGTTGAATATCATCAGCAGGGAAATTTACGATTGGGAAGTACCGACAAGCATCATCAAATCCTCAACGGACTGACAGAAAGGGCGATAAAATGCGGTCTTGATGTACGTATGATTGACGGTTATGAAGCAAGACAAATAAATCCATATCTTTCAGAAGAGGTAACTTGTGCAAGCTGGTGTCCTACAGACGGTCACGCAAATCCGCTTACAGCTACAATGGGATATTATAAAATGGCACGTCGTCTCGGAGCACATTTTATTTCAGGAGAAAAAGTAACTGAAATCCGAAAAATCAAGGGAAAAGCACGTCAAGTCATAACAGAATCCGGCAATATTTATGAAGGTGATAAAATTATTGTTGCCTCAGGATATGAAAGTAGATTTATTGTTTCGACTGTTGGAATTGATGTACCAATGCAACCCGTTCTTCTTGAAACCTTGGTAACAGAAGCGGTTGCTCCTATGTTCTGGCAGATGCTTGGCACAGCTGATGCGGATTTCTATGGACATCAGTCAAATCATGGTTCATTTGTATTTGGATTGAATTCCGGATATGAACCATATGCAAGACCAGGAAAACCGGTTTCTTCAAGTATTGCCGTATCTGCTGCCTGTCGTGGAATAATGAAATATTTCCCATCTCTTTCAGATATCAAGGTAGTTCGTAGCTGGGCAGGCTGGATGGATAGCTGTGCTGACCATATACCAGTTATAAGTCCTGTTGAAGAAGTTCCTGGATTAATTCTTGCCTGTGGTTTCAGCGGTCACGGATTCGGAATTGCACCGGCAGTCGGTTTACTTCTTTCACAGCTGGCAACAGAACAGAAAACAACACTTGATTTGTCAGAATTCAGATATAATCGTTTTTAATGTTCCGGTTTTTACAATTATATCACAAAATGTTGTTGTAAAATATAATCATAAAAGACAAAGGTGTCGGAAATCTGTATGGAATTCCGGCACTTTTTTCATTAATAAAATGTAAATGGAGGATTATTTTTATGTCTTTATCAAGAGTTGAAATTATCACAGGTATTTCCAAAATTGAACCACTGAAAAAAGCACTTGGAAAATTTCATATCAGTGGAATGACTGTATATCAGGTGCTTGGCTGTGGAGTACAGCACGGTACACAGGAATTTGAAGTAAGTGATGAAAAAAGGGAAATAAGTCTTTTGCCAAAAGAAGTAGTTATGATGGTTGTTCCGACGGAAGAACTTGATGATTTACTGGAATTTGTAAAAAAAGAACTTTACACCGGACATATTGGTGACGGAAAAATTTTTGTTTCAGATATTACAAATGTTATTCGTGTTCGTACTGGTGAAGAAGGATATGAAGCTGTTACAGAAGGTGAAAAATAAAAGGAGATGGAAGCACTATGAAACAGAAAAAACTTGGTCTGCCTAGCGTCATAGCAACTGGCGTAGGTCTGATTGTTGCAACAAGCTGTTTACTTTCTATCGGTCAGGGTTCTGCTACGATTGGAACATCATTTATTATTACAATGACGATTGCCTGTGCATTTAACATTCTTACGGCACTCTCTATCTGTGAATTAAATGCACTGATGCCGAATCTTACAGGTGGTATGTCACAATATACACTTGCTTGTTTTGGCCCTTTTATATCAATAGTTGTTACGGTTGGAGGTTATCTTACATGTCAGACCATTATGGGAAGTTCTGAAGCTGCTATGTTCGGAAATACTTTAAGCAGTGTATTTTCTGATATTTCAATCACAGGGGCAGTTTATTCTATTATTCTTGTAATAATCCTTACAATTTTTAATTTGTTTGGAGTTGATATGTTTGCCAAAATCCAGAATGTAGTTGCATATGCTCTTATTGGTTCTCTTGCATTTCTTGGAATTATGGGTTGTCTGAACCTTGGAACAGGTGAAGTCATAGAACAGAAATCTGTTATTTCATCTGATATGGGAGATGTTTTTTCCTTACTTGGTCTGGCATTTTTTCTTTTTATTGGAGTTGAATTTATTGTACCGATTTCATCTCAGGTTAAAGATGCACGCCGAAAAGTACCACTTGGTATGGTAATAAGTCTCATTGCAATTTTAGTTATGCAGATTTTTATTACAGTCGGCTTTAGTCATTATACACCGTGGAATGAACTTGGTGAAAGCACTGTACCGCATATTCTGTATGGGACATTACTTTATGGAAAAGTCGGCACTGTATGGATGACAATTATATCATTGCTTGCTGTTATAAGTACAATTAATACAGCATTATTTTCAATATCACAGATTTGTTATGGAATGTCCAAAATAAACTTACTGCCAACCGTATTTATGAAGAAAAACAAACGTGGAACCCCATATTTCGGATTGCTTATGGTTTCTTTGGCTATTATAATAATCAATGCAACAGGACTTTCAACCAGTAATCAACTTACATTTTTGATTCTTACAGGCTGTACATTCTGGATTTTTTCCTACATAATTCTGCATTGTGATGTTTTGATTTTAAGAAAACGTTTGCCAAAAGCTCCCCGTACTTTCAAGCTTCCTTTTGGAGCAGTTATTCCTGTAATAGGCATAATAGGAAATGCATTTATGATTTATAATATTGATTCTGACTGGGAAGTAAAAAAGAAAATTTATATTATTTTTCTAATTGTTCTGGCTGTTTTATCAGTTTATGCAATAATCTGGATTAAATTTGTTATAAAACGTCCGATGTTCAAGGCATATCAGATTAAAGAAGTTATGGCAATGGAAAGTGACTTATATCACATTAATCATAATCCTAAATTAGCAAAAAGGTTTAAAATATCAGAAGTCGATAATAGACAAAACAGCATTAATACAGTCGCAAAAATAAAATAATGATATTTATAAAAAAAGCAGGATTCCGTAAAAAATAAGGAATCCTGCTTTTTTAATTTTCATATTATCTGTTTATCAATGACAGTGAGTCTTTTTTTAAAATTATAGTTTTCAAGATATTTTTGATATGCTTTAGGAGTTAATC
>CAMWNQ010000092.1 GCA_947175655.1 uncultured Clostridia bacterium
AATGGCAGTTCCGCAGGAGCTTTTTATAATATATTTTAAAATATAACATAATATGACAATAACATATTAGAAGCTGTTATTGGTCTTCGATTTGCTTTCTCTCACCGTTTCTGTTCCAGTAAAAAAGCTTACTTAGTCGCCCATCAGCGAACGGGAAGAAAAATGTTAGGATAAAAAAGGTCGTCCCGTTTTGAGACGACCTGAATTTTAGACTATGTTTGCAAATTTTGCATAATACCTGTAGGGCAGTTTTCTCTTTTTTCTCGAATTGCCATTCATTTTTACGCTTACTTGTTTATATCCATGTTTTTCAAGCACTTTGCCTATTTCAACGGCTGTATATCTTTTCAACGAGTCGTTGTGTTCCCTGAATTCTGTAGTAGTCATATAGCGATATTCGACTTTATAATCTGGTTTTTCTGTCGATTGTTCTGCAAGCACGTCCAGCACTTCAACTTCTCCTTTCAACGGTTTTTCAAATTCCTTGTTTCGGGCGTTGAGTTGTGCGAGTTCTTCACGGTTAAGTCTAAAGCAAGACGCATAACTTTCTCCGGACTGAATAGCATCATCAACAATGTGTGTTATCTCTGCCCAGAACTGGAGAGCATCAAACGGCTTTACCTGAGTATTATAGTCAATATATACACCAGATTTTATCGGAACTGTAGCAAAACGACGGTTGCCTGTCTCATCAATAAGAAATTGTTGGTCGTTGGTAGTACCGCAGAATGATGTAAGACGTGGATATTGCAGAGCTGTTTTTCCATAAGGCAAACGATATTCATCTGTAGAACTGGTCAAGAATGCTTTCAGACTGTCGAGGTCTTTTTTCATTGTGCTACCGATTTCGCCGAGTTCGCATATCCACTTACTTGATGCTTGAATTTTGCTGTCTTTGTCTCTCGGGTCAACAGTTGCACCTTCCTTAAAAAATCGGCTTGAAAGTGCCAGATGCTCCAGCAAACGGGTTTTGCCTATTCCCTGCTCTCCTTGAAATACCAGCACAATATCAAGGCTGTAAGGGTTTTGAAGATTGTTGTGAAGTCCACAAATACACTGCATAAACCATTTTTTAAGTAATACACGGCTAAGAGTGTCGCTTGCATCAATGCCGAGCATCTTATATATATCTTCAAGGCGGTTTTTGCCGTCCCACTCTACGGAGCTTATAAGGTCTATCACAGGGTTATATTTGTTTCTGGTCGCAATTACATTCAAAAATTCGGCGATTTTTGTCGTGGTGCATTTCTTGTAAATCTGAAACAGGTCATTATATAATAGAGCAGATATATTTTCTTTTATATGTTCTTTGCTCTCATTTCTGTACTTGCTATTCTTAATGTCATATTCAATGTCGTGTGTGATTTCATTATATTTTGCCTGAATATGCTTTAACTCAAGGTAATCTTCCAACAGTTCGATAGTTAATGCCGGTTTTTTCCTTTGTCCGTCATATATATCAAGCATAGCTTGCCCAATTCTTTCAGTTTTTGCATCTGGTTCAGGTGCTGGAATATACTCTGGAGTATTTTCTATTGCTATTTCAAGGAGCTTTTTCGCATCTTCTAAGCCTACCGCTTGCACTATGTCTGATATATCGCCCTTTGATTTCAATCCGTTGTAGATGCTTTCAGAAGCTATCAGACGTACACTTTTAGCATCAAAAATTAATTTTTCAGCCGTTTTTGTTCCGTGAATTCTTCCCACATCATCATTATCTGTGAGAATTATAATATCTTTGCAGGTAAGATGCTTGTTATACTCTGATTTCCAGCCAGACCCAGCACCATTCGGGGCAGTCGTTGCAGTATATCCCATTTTTTCCAGTGTTTCAACGTCTTTTTCGCCCTCAACAATGATTACTGTGTCTGCTGATGAGAGCTTGTGAAGATGATAGAGAGGCATTTTGAAGCCGTTTAGGTTTTTTATGTACTGATTATTTTCAAATCGATACCACGCAATACGCTTTTTACCGTCTGACATACTTGTAATGATTTTCTTCCCGAGAGTGTGACCGTCAATGTCTGTATAAATATGCTCTCTGGTTGCTACTGGTACAGATTTAGCATCTGACTTGATGCTTATACTATAAGTTCCGGAACGTGATGCACGCTGATTGACGAAAAAATCTTTTTGCTGTAATCCTGATGCTTGTACTACCTCTTCAAATTTACAATCATTTTTAAAACATTTTGTAAGAATTTTGCCGTCTTTTTCTGTTATGTAAAGATGCTGTTTTGTATCTCCACACGCCGGACAATTCGCACGGAATTGCTCTCCGTCCTGCTTCACGTTGTCAAAATGGTTAAGTATTTCTTCAAGGGTCATATTTTTTCCTTTCTGCTACTTGACAAATCACAAAAACTGTGATATAATGTCAATGTTCATAATTCTTTTAAAAGCCCTCGTTGATGTCGTCAACGGGGACTTTTTTTGCTTACTGCTCGCTGATGGGCGACTGGGTAAGCTTTTTTACTCCTGCTCTGATGCTTGTCGACACCAGAGGGGCAGAACGGTGACTGAAACAGCCACCGCTTTTTTTATTCATAACATTCGGGTGTGAAATAAGGAGAAATTATATTATATACCTCTCTGAGCTTTTCCAGTGGCATTCTGCTGTAAGCCTCCGACATATGTCTGAGTTGTCTTCTGTAAGTCTGGGCTTCATCGTGACATTCGTCGCACCATACTGCAATGTCAAACGGCATTTCTCCTGTTTCTTCTACCATTCCGCAGAGTTCATATAAATCTGTCTTTACTTCTTTGCCACATTCTGGACATTTGCAGAATGTTTCTATTTCGTCAAGTGGGATTTCTTTAATGGCTCCGTTGTCGTTGATTTTTATGTAATTCATACTTTTCACTTCCTTTTTACTGGAAGAACGGACTTGATACTTCAACTATATGCCCGTTCTTCATCAATTCATCTTTGTTTTCTTTGATACGTTTATTAACTTGCTCCACGGTTTCGCCTGTAACGGTTGCAACATCTTCAGCAGTAAAATATTCTGACTCCCCGAAATAACGAGAGAGAGAAAGTCGAAGACCAATAACAGCACTTTTCCCGTCAATTCCGTGATTAATACCGTCGTTGTAAAGAGTGATGCAATCTGATAATGTTACGCCGTGTTTTGCGTATCTTTTTGCAACTATTTGCAACTGTTTCTTGATTTCTTTTGTCATATTTCCTTTTCTCCTTTAGATTTTTCCATTTCAGCCATAAGCTTGAGTCCTTTTTTGATATAGTATCGTTCTACAGTAGCTTTCACTTTGTCCGGATTTTTTCTTCTCCATTCTCTGGCTTGTGCATTTTTTGCAAGTCTGTAAGCTTCTTTTTCGATGTCTGTCATTTGAATATCCTCCTTGATGCTTAGCATCATCATTATTGAAATAAAAAAGAGAGTGCATAAAACGGTATAATCCGCTTGTTTGCACTCTCAAACATTTACATCTTGTACAAATACCACAGATTATTTTTGTGAAATCAGCCGAAATTGTTTCTCTTTCGAGAACAATCCTTGATTTTTTTTTATAACCTATGATATAATACAGTGTAAAGTGCAAAAACGCCTAATAATTGCACTTTCTGACGGTGACTGTTGGCGCAGTTGCCGTCTTTTTTTGTTTACTGGTATATTATAGCACATTCAAATAGATATGTCAAGCACTTTTCTGTATTTTGTGCAATATTTTTTATTACAACATATGTATAATAATCGTCAATGTAAGCTTGCATTTCAGGGCTTTTTTTGTTGCCAACTGTCAACTTTTTATAGATTAAAAAAATTAATTACGCCACTATATATAGATATAATCAAACAATCAGAACAAAAACGGCATATATTGAATAATGTTAGGTTTTGTCAGTATTAGCAGATTTCAATCCACTCCCTCTATACAGAAGGAGACATCAATGTGATTTCTACACACGTCATCAAGAGCAAATTTCAATCCACTCCCCCATATAGAGGGAGACTTTTAGGCTGTGTTAGAGTAGGACAGAAAGACAACATTTCAATCCACTCCCCCATATAGAGGGAGACAATTTCTTTTTG
Organism: uncultured Clostridia bacterium; assembly: GCA_947175655.1. Lineage (GTDB taxonomy): Bacteria > Bacillota > Clostridia > Oscillospirales > Ruminococcaceae > Ruminococcus. Next base: position 4,056 of record CAMWNQ010000092.1, read on the forward strand.
CAGTTCCTTCTGGTCTGCCGTATTTCAATCCACTCCCCCATATAGAGGGAGACAGTGTTTTGTAATCAATGTCATCTGTAAGTTCTTCATTTCAATCCACTCCCCCATATAGAGGGAGACAGCCGTCATCTTCACTCATTTTTTTAACATCAAATTTCAATCCACTCCCCCATATAGAGGGAGACCCCTGAATTTCATCGATTGTATTAAATTTAAGATATATTTCAATCCACTCCCCCATATAGAGGGAGACAGCAAAACTGTATAATTTTTGAACATAATACTTTTTAAAATTATACAATTCTCGCAAAGCTAATGTTTATTTAAACTGTCAAACATTATAAAATCAGTATTATAAATATTTGTTTTTTGTAATTTTCAGGTGCGAATACACTGGTTATTTTATGTTTACTTGTATTTCGCACTAGTTTCTTTCAATCTGCTCCCTGTACTCCTGTCAAAAGTTTAACAGCAGTGTAAAAACCTACCTCAAACGCATTCTCTTCAACAGCATTAGCAAAGTCCCAGAATTTTATAGAAGCCGTATCGTATTCTTGACCAGTCATAACACTACTGCTAAAATACATATTAAAAAAAGAGTCATACTTTTCATTTATTTCTGGTGTGCAAAACGGATTATTTTGCGTTTGTTCTTCTGCAAGAGGGCAATAAAGACGTTCAAGTATCTTATTCACAGCAGGTCACCGCCTTTTTAACTGGGAGCATTCTGCATCTGCGTGACTCACCATTCTTTTTCCTTACTCTATTTTGGGTATAGCCAAATTTTGCAAGTGCTTTTCCAACTGCAACGGCTGTATATTTTGCAAGTTCCTGATGATGCTGATTGATGAATTCAGTCGCCGTGAGATATTCCCATTCGATTTTATATCCGTCCTCTTCTTTGGTGAGCCAGTTGAGAAGTTCACGCACATCATCTTCTGCTTCGAGCTTTGGAACTTCAAATTCAATTTCCGGAAGATCGCCAGTTCCTCCACCTGTGAGAGCCTCAACCGACTTTGCAAAGAGTGCATTTCTCTGTGATTTAGATATGCCAGCGGTCTTTGAAAGTCTTAAATACTGGCTTGAGAGTTTAACTCGGGCATTCATTTCCTCAATTTCAAGGGTTTTTTCTTTTATTGATGCTTGTTTTCGTTCTTTGAGTTCCTGTTCCATAAGATTAAAAGCATCAATATATTTAAGTTTCCATTCAAGAGCCTTTCTTCCTGTAAATCCCATAACAAGCAGTGTGAAGCCGTCACGGGTTATATTATAGCATTTGTATTCTCTGCCTCGTTCATTAATATAGTTGCTTTCAATAAAAAATTTTTTCACTGCGAAATTTTCCGTAGTGAGATTTTCAATCGTTTCACAAACATCACTATGACGCTTTTCAAAATTATCAGCAACTTGTACACTGGATACTGTAAGCTGTCCGCCAACGTCTGAAATTATAATATTTGTCATATATTTTTCAATCCTTTCATATTGACAAACAACCCGTCCCGTGATACAATATATTTGACAAATGCTGTTTGTCGTATTTTGTAGAGTGTTCTATGTCCGCCAAGACTATGCAGAACGCTCTATTTTTTTATTTTTTCAGTTCCTCGTCGATTTTTTCTTCAAGCCAAGATGCTTTTGTCTTTCCTTGAGGTTTTAATTTCTTTTCAAGGTTTTCAACTTTATCTTTGTTAACAAGCACACTGAAAGTCTTTTTTCCTTCACGCCTTGACTTCATATAATCGGCTCTGCTTTTAGCGATTGGTTTCATCTCCTTTCTGTAACACGTTATATATATAATAACTTGTAACACGTTACTTGTCAACCCTTTTTCAGAAAAATTTTTCATTTAACAATATTTCCAGACATAAAAAAATCCCGTTTTTAACGGGTTAACTTTGCAAACAATACCTGTTTCTGTGCCTTTGATATTCCAGCAGTCTTTGAAAGTCTTAAATACTGGTTTGATAACTTGATTTTGGCGTTAATTTCTTCAATTTCAAGGGTTTTTGCTTTATTTTTAATGCGTTCTGTTTGCTTGATGTGTTCTTCCATTTCGTGGAAAGCATTTATATAGAGTGCTGTAAATGCAACGCCTTTCTGTCCGGTAAGCTTGTTTGCTATCATTTCACAGCCTTTTCTTGTGCAAAGATAACAGGGTCTTTCTTCTCCTTTGCTGTCTGTGTAGATGCTTTCAATAAAGAAATCAACCAATCCAATTTTGGCTTCGTTAAGATAATCACAGTATGTGCGAATATCTCTGAGAAGTTTGCTGTGTTCTTTTTCAACTACTTCTGCGACTTGTCTGCTGTCAACAGTTTCAATGCCATTGAAGTTTATAAGTGTAAGTGTATTCATTAAATTTTCCTCCTTTTTCATTGACAGGAAGCAAAATCTGATGTATAATAGATTTCAGATAGATTTTTTCTGTCGGGTTTAATAACGGTAACCTTTGCTTTGGACGGTGAGTGGTTGCCGTTATTTTTATTTTATATCAGACTTAAGCTTGTTAATTCCTCGGCGAACTGCTTCTGCTTTTTCAACTTGCTCTTGCTTGCAGTATGCTTTCAATGTGTTTGATGTTTCGCCGTCAATACGCACTGTTATGCGTTCACTTTTGGGATTAGTGCTTTTTGGTCTGCCAGTTCGTGGACTCATTCAATCACCTCGCTTTTTTTGTCCGCCACTAAATATATTGTAATTTATGGCTGTCAAAAAGTCAACCCCCTTTTAAAATTTTTTTCATTTAACAATATTTCCAGACATAAAAAACTCCTGCGAAACTGCCATT
>CAMWNQ010000093.1 GCA_947175655.1 uncultured Clostridia bacterium
TCAAAAAAGGCTTGACATTTTCAAAAAGATGTGATATACTATAATAGTCGTCAGGGAGATGACAAAAAATAAATAATGAATAACGGTTATGCGAGTGTGCTGGAATAGGCAGACAGGCACGTTTGAGGGGCGTGTGTCAACCGACGTATGGGTTCAAGTCCCATCACTCGCACCAATATTTATATTTTATATGCGGGTGTAGTTCAATGGTAGAATTCCAGCCTTCCAAGCTGGTTACGTGGGTTCGATTCCCATCACCCGCTCTTTATAATGCGCCTTTAACTCAGCTGGATAGAGTAACTGCCTTCTAAGCAGTAAGCCATTGGTTCGAGTCCAATAAGGCGCGTCAATATATGGTGGGTATAGCTTAGTCGGTTAAAGCGTCGGATTGTGGTCCCGAAGACCGTGAGTTCGAATCTCACTATCCACCCTTAGTATTTTGTCCGGATTATAAAATCCGGATTTTTTTATTATCAATGATAAATTTAAAAGGCAGTGATTTTTATAAGTCACTGCCCTTTTGTTATTTAGTATTATGTATATCCCATCTGAAAGATGTTATCTTTGATGCCTTATTATTATCAAGCATATTGTTATATAAAAATGTAGACCAGTCAAGATAACGGTAATCTGTTTTGTCATCTTTATTTTTTGAAACTTTTCTGATGATATTTGCCAGTCCTGAAGACTTCAGAGACGATTTCTGAACAACAGGTGCAAGACTGTGATACTTATTCATAAAAGCAATTATATCTGATGCTGTTGTAAGATTTTTGTCACTTACATTATATATTCCTGTATACTTTGGTTCATCAGCATTATTCACAAAGCACAATATAAAATCTACAAGATTATGAACACAGCAAAACTGAAAACCATATTGTCCTGTACCATATACAAATTTTGACCCATCTTTTGGGTCTGTTATTTTTGCCACAAGATTATCATAATAATTCTTAGTATAAACAGGTGCAACCCTGCATATACAGCATATCGCATTTTTTTGTGTTCTCAATTCCTTTGCAAATTCATTTTCTGATTCAAGTTTCATAATTGCATAATTTGAAATAGGCTTAAGCTCATCATCTTCTCTGAGTGGTTCCCTTGAATCCACAAGCTTATATACCTGTGAAGTGCTTATTGTTATAATTTTTTTAATACCAGCCTCAAAAGCAAAACGATAAATAAACTTATCAAAAGTCTTACTTATCTGCATTTCATTTTCTGTTACAATATTTGTGAAGTCATTATCAACCGTACAAGCAAGATTTACTACAGCATCTATCTGATTGTTTTCAAATATTTCAGCATATTTTGTCTTATCAGCTGGTCCTGCTTCAATAAACGAATAATTTGCTTTTCTTTCATTATAATTACCTGCCTTAGAATCAACCGCTATGACAATATTTTCTTTTTTAAGAAGACCAGAGCAAACATGCTGACCTATAATCCCACAGCCTCCCGTTACTAAAACTGTATTCATAGAAAGGACCTCCTGTTTAAATTTTATTACTTATATTATTCTAACATATATAAATTTAAAAATCAATGCACATTATAAACTAAATTTTTTCCAAAAACAGCAAGTCTTAATAACTTTTTTTATCAAGAACAGCTTTTTATTACTTTTCAAGACTTTTATTTACTTCATCAATAAGAGTTTCAATTACAGAATAAACCGATTCAAAAGTTTCATTCCATTCAGTACCATATGCCGATTCACAAACTGCTCTTTCAGTAATTTCACCAATATCAGAAGATGCACCCTTTGAGAAATCAAATTCAGGATTTTCAGAAGCCATATCATTCATTTTATTTTTCATATCAATCATATCATAAGTCCAGCCAAAATCCTTTGTAGTCTGCTCATCAGAAATATCTCTCAAATCCTGCTTTATCAGAACATATCTTTTGCAGTCAAGATATTTTGCAACACCCTCAGGATTTTCACCGCCTTTTACAAAAACATAACTATCCATAGAAGCCGGAATATAATATTTATCTGCTTCAGGGTCTTTTGGCATCGGAACAAAAGCCATATCCTCACCAAAAAGAGTTTTCCATTTATCAGGTGTTGTATAAAGTTTCCAGATGCCACAGGGATAAAATAATAACTTGCCCTCTCCTATATATTCAGGGTGTTCGTGCCAGCCATATGACTCACTGCCTATAGCAATATTGCCATTTAATGAAAGTCGATACAAATAATTTTGGACACGTTCCATAGATGTTTCCGCAAAATTATTAACCAGTTTTCCGTCATTCAGTGCTATTGCAGGAACTCCTGTTGTTTGAACAAATGCAGATTGAAACCACCAACCGTCAATACCATATTTCTGATTATCAATATCTACAAATTTATTCAGCATTTCTTCAAAAGTATTCCAGTTCCATTTTCCCTGTTCAAAAAGCACAACAGGGTCTTCAAGTCCAGCATCAGCAATTGTATTTTTATTATATATCACTGCACAACCTTCACCATTTACAGAAGTAGCCGTCATATAATGCTTTCCATTCCAGATAAAAGAATCATTGACGTTTTTAATATCTTTCCACAAATAAGAATCAAAATCTATATAATCATCAACAGGCACAAACATCTCTTTTATTACACCTTTCGGAAAAGCATCAAAATCAGAGGCGGAAAAGAAATCTATTCCTTCTCCGCCATTAATATATTGTGCAAGCTTTTCATAACGTTCTTCATATGAAACAGGATAATATATTACTTCTCCGCCATAACGTTCCTGAAATACAGCAAGGTCAACAGGAACATTCTTGCCAGTACTGTCCGGATTGATATCCCACGTTGCAAGCCATTTTATTTTATTGTTTTCAAGACTGCCCGTAAGATTTTCATCTTCAGATGACACATTTTTAATATATTCCCTGATTTCAGGGTCAAGGTCTCTCAAAGGAATAGTATCTTTACTATCACTGCAAGCCGTCATCAAAACAGAAAACATCGCAAATCCAGACATTAAAAATACTTTGATTTTTTTCATTTTAAAAAACCTCATATAAATATATTTATTTAACAGTGACCGCCTTCCAAAGAAAAACGACACTTCCCTTTCATATTGCAGGACTGACATCCTTTGCGTTTATTTTCAACAGGAATATCAGATATTCCTATTATTGCTGTAACTGACTTTCTCGGTATCATCAAATATTCCGGTGTTAAAGTCAATCCGATACGTTTTTCAGCATTCAGAAATTTTATTAAATCTTTCTGATATGACAAAGAAAAATCGCCATATCCTGCACTATATCTCCAAACAGAATATTTTACACCAATTTCAGAAAATATCTCATTTTCTGCAATATCACAGGCTGTTTCTATTGCAGATGAACACATTGCATCAAGAGTATATGCCTCTGCCATATCATTTACTTCTGCACAGCTTATAAGACGGTCTGCTGTTGATGTAAGAGTAACTGCCATTATTATTGCTCGGTTACAGCCTTTAAGATGATTTATTAAATCTTTACTTTCAATGATTACAGGCATTCCGGAAAATTTTATTTTATTTTCTGAGTCTTCAAAAATTTCTATTTCAGATACTCTATATACATATTTAGGAAATATGCTTGATTTTATAAGATTTTCTGATTTTTCAAGAATTTTTTCAAGTTCTTCCGGAACTTCACCCTTATGTCCCATATAACGAAGGGTTTCGCCTCTTGAAATCAAATCAAGTTTCATTATTTTTTGCTCCCTATTATGCCAGATACCGCATCAGATATTTTTCTTGCTACATAAGAATTATTCATAGTGTAAAGATGTATTCCGTCAACATCATTTGCAAGAAGGTCAACTATTTGATTAATTGCATATGCTATTCCGGCATCTCTCAAAGCCTCCGGATTATTTTCATACTTCTGCATCATCTTTGAGAACTTAGCTGGAAGACTTGCACCACACATACTAACCATTCTTTCAATCTGCTTTTTATTTACAACAGGCATAATTCCAGCTTCAATAGGAACATTTATCCCTGCTATTGCAGTCTTTTCACGGAATCTGTAAAAAGCATCATTATCAAAAAAGAGCTGTGTTATAAGATGGTCAGCACCAGCATCTACTTTCTTTTTTAAATTTATAACATCTTCAACAAGATTTGCAGAATCCATATGACCTTCCGGATAGCAAGCACCTGCTATGTCAAAATCACCTTTTGATTTTATAAAAGTTATTAAATCACTAGCATGTTCAAAATGTCTTTTAGGCTCTATATCAGGATTAATATCCCCTCTTAAAGCAAGAACGTTTTCAATACCACGATTTTTAAATTCTTCAAGAACATCTGATATTTCATCTTTTGAGTAATTTATGCAGGGAAGATGCACCATAGGTTCAACGTTGTTTCCCTCTTTTATCTTTGAGGCTATTTCACACGATAATGCACCGTTTCCGCTTCCACCGGCACTGAATGTAACGCTTATGAAGTCCGGAGAAAGCCCCTTCAATTCATCAAGAGTTTTATATACAATATCAATTGAATCTGTTTTTTTAGGGGGAAAAACTTCAAATGAAAAAACAGTTTTTTCATTAAATTTATCTCTTATTCTCATTAAAAATACTCCATTTACTAATTTATTTAATCTATAGACCAGTTTATAGGTTCTATACCGTTTTCTTTAAGAAATTCATTGGCTTTTGAAAAATGTTTACAGCCAAAGAATCCATTATATGCAGATAACGGACTTGGATGTGCAGCAGTTAATATACAATGATTTGGATTTGTTATATATTTTGCTTTTGATTTTGCATCACGTCCCCAAAGAAGAAATACCATAGGCTTTTCTCTGAGATTCAGTAATTTTATAACATTATCAGTAAATGTTTCCCAGCCTAATCCCTGATGACTCTTAGGTGTATTTGCTCTGACCGTAAGAACAGTATTCAAAAGCAATACTCCGTTTTCAGCCCATTTAGTAAGCTCTCCATGTTTTCCGAAATTATCAATTCCGGTATCGCTCTTAATCTCTTTAAAAATGTTTACAAGTGATGGCGGAGGAGTTATTCCTTTTTTTACTGAAAAACTCAAACCGTGCGCCTGACCTTCTCCGTGATACGGGTCTTGTCCGATAATCACTGCTTTTACATCATCATAAGATGTAAGTTTCATTGCATTAAATATATCATACATTCCCGGAAAAATTCTTTGAGTTTTATATTCTTCTATTAAAATTTGTCTGAGTTTTAAATAATATTCTTTTTTAAATTCATCTTCCAGAAGTTTATCCCAGTCATTGCCAAAATTAATCATATTAAACACTCCTATATTTTATATTATTCAATACCATTTGGATTAAGTTTTGTAAAATTCCAGCTGTCAAGACACATATCATCAAGAGTAAGTTTAGCTTCCCAACCGAATAACTTTTTAGCTTTTTCTGCATTAGCAAAAGATGTATCAATATCTCCGGCACGTCTTTGAGTTATTTTTTTAGGTATTTCCTTGCCACAAGCCTTTTCATATGCTGATACAACCTCAAGAACACTTGAGCCGTTTCCTGTACCGAGATTTACAGCTTCAAAACCATCGTTATTTTCTGAATATTTTAATGCACATACGTGACCTGCTGCCAAATCAGATACATGAATATAATCTCTTACACCTGTACCGTCAGGAGTATCATAATCATCACCGAATACACGAAGTTCTTTAAGCTTTCCCTGTGCAACCTGTGCAATATAAGGAACAAGATTGTTGGGTATTCCATTAGGATTTTCACCTATAAGACCACTTTTATCTGCTCCAATCGGATTGAAATAACGAAGTGCAACAGCTCCGAAAGTTTCATCAGAAACACATATATCCCTGAGAATTTGTTCAATTATTACTTTAGTATATCCATAAGGATTAGTTGCAGATGTTGGCATATCTTCAGTATAAGGTGCTTTATTGTTCATACCATAAACAGTAGCAGAAGATGAAAATACAATTTTTTTGCAGTTGTATTCTCTCATAACTTTCAGAAGTACAAGAGTACCAGTGATATTATTTGAATAATATTCAATTGGCTTCTGAACTGATTCTCCAACAGCCTTAAGACCTGCAAAATGAATTACAGCATCTATTTTATTTTCTGAAAAAATCTGACAGGTAGCATCATAATCACAAATATCGGCTTCATAAAATTTTACTGATTTTCCAGTAATCTTTTCTATTCTGTCACAAACTGCTTTTTTAGAATTGCTGAGATTATCCATTATAACAACATTATATCCGGATTTGAGAAGTTCCGCACAAGTATGACTACCTATAAAACCAGTACCACCAGTAACTAAAATATTTTGCATAAAGAAATCCTCCTGTAAAAAACAATATTATATTAATATTATACAATATAATAACTGATATTTCAAGGGATATTTTTTAATTTCATTAAAATTTCAAAAAAAGACTCTCCTTGCGGAGAGCCTTATAAGTATATACTTTAATATTTTTTAATTCTGATAATAATCAGCTAATTAGTCATTCTTCTTTCTGAGAACGAATGCTGCACCAGCTGCTGTTACAAGACCTGCTGCTGCTACTGCAACACCTGCAACACCTGTCTTAGGTGAATCAGACTTGCTTGTTGTTGTAGCCTTAGCTGTTGTAGCCTTAGCTGTTGTTGTTGCCTTAGCTGTTGTTGTTGCCTTAGCTGTTGTTGCAGCTGAACCTGATGTTGTTGTACCTGTTGTTCCAGATGTTGTTGTACCTGTTGTTCCAGCTGTTGTTGATGTTGTTGTAGATGATGAAACTGGAGCAGCTGTTGTTGATGT
>CAMWNQ010000094.1 GCA_947175655.1 uncultured Clostridia bacterium
GAATTATGAATTATTAATTCTTAATTTTTCCTTGACATTATTATAAAAAAATGATACAATATCATTATTATATAAACATTCCCAAAAGGAGTTTTTTTCAATGAATACAATTACTGATGAAAGAAAACAAATTATAAAATCTGCACTTTTTGAAAAAGGTGCTACAAAAAAAATGCTGGCTGATATTGACAATATACAAGAAATCATCTTTCTTATAACTGAACTTAAAGAATGTACAAGCAAAAATGTCGGCTTTAATATAAATGATAGCTGTGAATTTCTTTATAAGCATCTGATTTCAAAATTTTCCGAACTAACAGAATACTTTATGATTTCTGATAACAGCACCGGCGGCTTATTTTTATACAACAACTATGCTTATATATTCTCAGATGAAAACATTGCAAATGAAGCTGTAAAAAACTTTTCAGATGCAGGAGTTGAATGCTCCCTATTCAGAACAAGTTCCCTTAATATGAACACTTTTGAATATTTATATTATTTGGGCATAAAATATCTTATGATTGATTTTACTGCCTATAGTATTGCTGTAAACAGAAGTGAAATCCGTTCAAACGCACAGATAAAAAAGGATAATAAAGATAACAATGACTTTGAATTAAAAGCAAATCCATCTTTAAGATTTGCAATTTCAAATTTTTACTCATCCTTAAAAAATAAAAATGCACTTTCAATTGATGATAAAAGACTTAAAAATCTTGAAAATATTATGATTTATGAAACTGCCAATGCTAAATTTCTTGTCCCGGTGAAGGAGAAAATCACAGATAAAACATTGCCAGATGACAATATAAAAATAGAAATAGCAAAGGCAAATTTAGAAAGTCAGGGAGAACTCATTACAGTATTTACTGATAAAATGGATTTCGATAAGACATATCCGAAAGGTTGGAATTACAGTATGCTTGACTTCAACAGCATCACCGAAATAGCTCTTAAATCAGACTGCAACGGTATTGTTGTAAATGTTTCAAGTGAAAGACTTTCCATTGATAAAAATACCATATTACATATCAGGGAAACCGCCAAACATATGAAAATCAAATAAATTATATTCCTGCCCTGATATGCAGGGAGCATTTTTATGAAATATCTATTGATTTTATCAGCCATAACAATCTTTTTAACATTCACTGGCTGTAATGAATCCGCAGTTACTGAAGCTGACAAAAATATTTCAGCTGAAAAAACATCAAAATCTTTAAGCTCTCAGTATTTATATACTGAAAACAATCTGCCTGAAAATATATTAAATATAACTTCTGCATCTTTAAATTCTGATATAGCTGTATGCATCTCTAATCAGAAGTACGATGGATTTATATATACAGAAAATGGCGGTGAACACTGGGAAAGTATAAAATCACTGCCTGACGTTATGAGAGATAACAATTATAATATGGTATTGTCTGCTGACGGAAAAAGTCTGATATGGAAAAACAAATATATAACATCGGATTTCGGCGAAAACTGGTATTACATCGAAGGACTTGAAGAAAATGCCGAAATCACAGCAGACAAAGTAAATCCGGAAAAATTCTATGCAGTATGTAATGGAACATTTTATTATTCATATGACGGCGGTTATAATTTTATATCTTCTGAAAGAAAGGTACTGAATAATAATCCTGCTGTACCCCAAAATCAAGAAGGTCATATATGGCTTATAGATGAAAACAATAATATTATATATTCCTGTGATTCTGGAAAAAGCTTCAGCACTCTGAAAAATATCAAAGCTGATTTTATTTATACAGGAAATATAAAAGACAATGACAGATATTATTTATATGCTTTCAGAGACGATAAAGTTTTTTTCTCATCTGATACAGGCAAAAACTGGCAGGAATTAAAAAACTCCTGAATGAAAGCTAATAAATAATCAGAGGAGATATTATAAAATAATGAATCTGAAATACAGAATACTATTCAGCTTTATCGGAATTTTTATGATTGGTATAACAGCACTTTTTTCAATGTATTTTTCAAGAGCAATACTCAATTCTGAAAAATATAAAATTATGGGTGTTGACGTGTCGGCATATCAAGGGGAGATAGACTGGAAAATTATTGAAAATCAGGGTATAGACTTCGCATTCATAAAAGCTACTGAGGGCAGTGGTATGACAGACGATTATATACGCCGTAACCTTGAAAATATAGCTGAAACCCATATATATCATTCAGCATATCACTTTTTTAGCTTTGACAGTGCCGGCGAAACTCAGGCACAAAATTATATATCTGCTGTAGGCAAAAATGAAATAAATCTGCCTCCGGTAATAGATGTTGAATTTTACGGTGACAAGTGGGATAATCCTCCCACAGCAGAAGAAACTTATAATATACTCTGTCCTCTGCTTGAACGTCTGGAAGAGTATTATGGTGTAAAGCCGATAATATATACTACTTCATTTCTTTATTATAAGTATATCTATTCAGAATTTTCTGAATATCCCCTCTGGATAAGAAATGTAAATTCAGAACCGCTGATTATTAACTGGGATTTCTGGCAGTTTTCCGATAAGGGTATGCTTAACGGATATCACGGACGTGAAAAATATATAGATTTAAATGTTTATAATGGAACTAAAGAAGAATTCCTGTCCAAAATGAAATTCTGATATTTTTGAAAGGATATATAGTATTTATGAAAGCATTTAAACTTATCCCACCTATAAAAGATTATATATGGGGTGGCACCAAACTACGTGATGAATATGGTAAACAAAGCAACCTTGAACGTCTTGCGGAAAGCTGGGAACTTGCCTGCCATAAAGACGGAATGAGCATAATATCCGGCGGTGAATATGACGGGAAAACACTATACCAGTATATAACCGAAAACCCACAGTCACTGGGAAAAAATGCCGAAAAATTTAAAAATTTTCCAATATTAATCAAGCTTATTGATGCACGTGAAAATTTATCCGTACAAGTTCATCCCGACAATGCATATGCTCTGAAAAACGAGGGTGAATATGGTAAAACAGAAATGTGGTATATAATTGATTGCGAACCTGATTCCACACTCATATATGGATTCAAAGATAAAATTTCAAAGGAAGATTTCAGAAAAGCTATTGAAAATAATATATTACTTGATAAATTAAATATAATCCCTGTAAAAAAGGGAGATGTATTTTTTATAAAAGCCGGAACTCTCCACGCTATCGGCAAAGGTATACTAATAGCCGAAATTCAACAAAACTCAAATACCACTTACAGAGTTTATGATTATGACCGAAAAGATATTGACGGTAATAAAAGAGAACTTCATATTGATAAAGCGATTGATGTTGCTGACCTTAAACCCTCTATAATTAAAAAAAGAAATCCTGATGACAAACTTCTTGCAAGATGCAAGTATTTCAGGACTTACAAGGAAGATATAGAAACATCAAACCGCTGGCATCAGAACAGAAACTCTTTCACCCACGTTCTTATAATTGACGGTGAAGGCAAGTTTCTTTCAAATTATGGCCATATTACTTATAATATGAATTTCATCAAAGGCGAAAGTATTTTTGTACCTGCTGGCGTATGCTGGTGCATTTCCGGCAAATGCAGTATAATATATACTGTAATATAAATAAAATGGAGGATTTTTTATGAAATACTATGTAGGTATTGACCTCGGCGGTACAAATATCGTCGCAGGCGTTGTAGACGAAAACTATAATATCGTTGCTACAGCTAAAACTAAGACTAACTGCCCAAGACCTGAAAAGGAAATAGCTGATGATATGGCTAAAATGGCACTTAATGCCATAAAGAATGCAAAGCTTACAATTGATGATATTGAATGGATTGGTGTAGGCTCTCCGGGAATAGCAAACAGTGAAACAGGCATTCTTGAATACTCAAACAACCTTGGATTCAATAATACTCCTATTGTAAAGTACATTCAGGAAACAATAAATAAACCTGTATTTATTGAAAATGATGCAAATGCTGCTGCTTATGGTGAATATGTAGCCGGTGCTGCAAAGGGTTCAAAAAATGCCGTATGTATCACTCTTGGCACAGGCGTTGGAAGCGGAATTATAATTGATGGAAAAATATATGCAGGTTCAAACTTCGCTGGCGGAGAAATCGGACATACTGTTATTGAAGTTGATGGTGCACAGTGTTCCTGTGGAAGAAAAGGATGTTTTGAAGCTTATTCATCTGCAACAGGTCTCATAAGAATGACTAAAGAAGCTATTGCTGAAAATCCTGACTGCATTATGGCTAAAATGGCTGAGGAAAAAGGCAAAGTTACCGCAAGAACTTCATTTGATTCAATGAGAAAAGGGGATAAAGTTGCAAAGGCTGTTGTTGACAAGTACATCAAATATCTTGCTGCCGGAATTACAAACGTTATAAATACTTTCCAGCCTGATATTCTCTGTATAGGCGGAGGCGTATGCAATGAGGGCGACCCACTTCTTCTTCCTGTAAAAGAACTTGTAAAACAGGAAGTTTATACAAAAAATTCACCTAAGAATACAGAAATAGTAATTGCAAAACTCGGAAATGATGCCGGAATAATTGGTGCAGCATTCCTCGGACGTGCAAAGTAATTTTTAAAATCAAATAAAATTAAGGGACAGTCAGGATTTCCGGCTGTCCCAAAAACATAAGAAGGGTTAAATATGAAAGCAAAAATTATATTGGCTGTTTGTTTAATGTCAATTCTCGCATTTACAGGTTGTGGTTCAACAAATAATGAAATTAAAGAAAACTCCTCAGTTTCGGAGTCTCAGGAAGTTTCACATGAAAATAATTCCGAATCAGAAGCTCAGGAAATTTCAAACAAAGATAATTCTACATCTGAAACAACTATCGACAGAAATAAACATTCTCACGGAATTGTAAATTATGCAAACAGAGTAATATTCTATAATGGTACTGCATATGCTGATGAAATAACTGATGATTTCAAATATTCAAAGGAATATCTTGATGAACATCTTCCGGAAGCATATTCTGTTGTTTATCATCAGAATAAATCAGGAGGTAGCACAAGAGAAAAAGCTCTTACTATAACCAAGGACGGTGTATACAGTTCTGACGGTGAACACGAAAATCTATATATCAAAAAAGATGACAATACATATTACAGTTATAATAACTATGAAAGTGATATATTCACAAAAATAAGCATAGACCGTGATGCAGATACTGTTAAAGCGTGGACAAATGTAGATAGTTATATATATCCTTATAGTCCAAGCATAATAAGTCATAATCTGACTGGAACAGAAACTGTCTGCGGAGTTGAATGCGAAGTATATGAATGTCCAATTGAAGTAACTGTAAAAGATGCAGAAGGTAACGACATTCAGGATACTGAAAACTATCACATCACTGTATATGTCGAACCGCAGACAGGATTCTGTTTAAAATATACAAGCAATCTTGGAGAAGAAACCGGTGATAATGATTTTGAATGTATTGAATTTAAAATTGAAGATGTAACTCTTCCTGATTATCAAGACGAAGCGGTTCGTAATCCCGATAATGAATAATAAAAAAGGCAGTCAACAAAATGACTGCCATATTTTTTTATTTATTATTCCTCTTCTAAACTATCTATATCATCTAAAAAGTCGTCTTCAAAATCATCAATAGTGATGTCGTCCAAATCGAATTCAAGTGTAGTACCGCAGTTAGGACATTCTATTTCAGAAACTGAATTGAGAGTGTCTTCGTTTATTACAGTAGTTTCACCGCATTCAGGACAAATAACTTCATACAATTCCTCATCGTCATCACAACCGCAGTCACAATCACAATCGCAGTCATCTTCGTCATCATCACAATCACAGTCACAACCACACTCACAATCGTCATCGATTTCATAGACTTCTCTTTCGATATCTCCGAGGTCTTCATCAATTTCTTCACAGAGCTCTGAAAGCTCGTCAACCTGAGACTGAAGGTCATCAACATAGATAACTATTTCATTCATAACTTCGGACATTTTTGCAAGTATTTTGCCTTCCTTAGTAGATGTGTCGATTTCCATACCTTCCATAAGACCTTGTAAATAAGCCATTTTTTCAGTAAGCTTCATAATAAGCCCTGCCTTTCTGAATTTTGATTTTTAATTAAGCTCTTTCCATATATTCGCCGGTTCTTGTGTCAATCTTAATCTTGTCACCCTGTTCGATAAAGAGCGGTACTTTAATTTCCGCACCTGTTTCAACAACAGCTGGTTTAGTAGCATTAGTAGCTGTATCACCCTTAAAACCTGGGTCTGTTTCAGTAACTTCGAGTTCTACAAAGAATGGCGGTTCAACACCAAAAACGCTTCCCTTATATGAAAGAACAGTACATTCCATTTCTTCCTTAACGAACTTGAAGTTATCACCAAGGATAGAAGCATTAATCGGAACCTGTTCATAAGTTTCCATATCCATAAAATAATAAAGGTCGCCATCATTATAGCTGTACTGCATACTCTTTCTTTCAACGAATGCTGTAGGGAACTTAGCAGTCGGATTGAATGAACGCTCAACAACAGCACCTGTAATAACATTCTTGAACTTAGTTCTTACAAATGCAGCACCCTTACCTGGTTTAACGTGCTGGAATTCTACAACCTGAACAACCTGTCCGTCCATTTCAAAAGTAACACCATTTCTGAAATCACCTGCTGAAATCATTATAAATACCTCCGTAAATAAAACAATAATTATATACTTATTTTACAACATTTTTTTATATTTTGCAATACTATTTTGAAAATTATCATAAAGATATTATA
>CAMWNQ010000095.1 GCA_947175655.1 uncultured Clostridia bacterium
CAAGCATACAAAACGTAAAAAAAGGGTTGACAAATTGAAAAAGTAGTGATATAATATATTATGTTGTGAGGGACACGAAGAGAAACAACAAAAACAAAATAAATGAGACACTAGCTCAGCTGGCAGAGCATACGCCTTTTAAGCGTAGGGTCGAGGGTTCAAATCCCTCGTGTCTCACTAAGATACTTACTGATACGGTCAGTAAGTATTTTTTTATTTATCAGTATTTTTATATAATAAAAATTTCAGGGGATATTAAATTTTAATATCCCCTATTTTTATTTTATAAATTATAAGCTTTTGTTAATTATCTTTATTTCTTCAATAACTTTTTCTTCAACTGGCAAAGGTTCAAACAAAGGTCTATTGAGATAATACCCCTGAAGCAAATCAACACCACATTCTATAACTGTACGCATTTCATTATAAGTTTCAACACCTTCAGCCAAGACAAGAATGTTTTTAGTTTTTGCAATCTGAACGAGATTACTTATAATGCTCATACGACTTATATCTCTGTCACAACCACTTATAATTGAACGGTCTATTTTTATAAGATTAGGATTTATTGTTATCAAAGCATATTCACTATTATAACCGCTTCCAAAATCATCAAGAGCCATCATAGCATTCCACTTTTTAGCAATCTTCTGCTTTTCAATAATGTATTCATCATTTGCCTTATCACTTTCAAGAACTTCAAGAACTATATTGTTAAGATACATATGATATTCATTCTCAAGAAAAATAATATCGTTTTCATTAATAATACAATTTGAAAGAGAATTTATAAATATTTTGGAATCTGAATTAATATTCCCTTTTTCAATTTGTTCATGATAGCTTTTAAGACTTAAAGTCCATGTAAGACGTTCAATTTCATAAAGCTTTGCACTGGTTCTTGCTATTCTTATAAACTCCAAAGGCGATTTAAGGACATCAGATTGCGGACGCATAAGTGCTTCATATCCATATACTTCACCAGTTTTAGCAGATATAATACTCTGGAAAGTATACTTGATTTTCTGTTCATCAATAATTTTGTTCATTTCCTCTATTCCGGTTATAAGTATAGAGTCTTTACTATAGGATGAAACATCAAATTCCGCAATATTTCCTTTAGTTGAATGCTTGATTGTATACATTGCAAAATCTGCATACTTAATAAGAAGCTCATAGGAACGCGAATCATCAGGATACCATGATATACCACCACTTGCCCTGATTTTATAATGAGTACCATCGGCAAGAATACAATAACTTTCACGGAGAACTTCTTTTACTTGATTTATAATATTTCTTATTTCATCTTTTGAATCAAAGCCACTCAGAAATACATTAAATTCATCACCGGACATTCTTGCAACAACTCCGCCATAATCCCTGAACTTTTTGAATACATTGGCAGCTGTTTTAATATAGTCATCGCCAAAATCGTGACCATAAGTATCATTTACATATTTAAGATTATCCAAATCAAGCATAACAAATGCTGATATTTTAAGTGCTTTAGTATTACTGAACATTTCATCAATTTTATTATAATATGCACGTCTATTAAGCAACCCGGTAGTAATATCATAGTCACGCTCATATTCAATTTTCTTTTTCTCGATGACAGTTTTTGTTATATCCTGAACAAGACCTAAAACGTTGGTCTTATCTCTTGTGAGATTAAATTTAAACCATCTTGCAGTTTTATTTATGGTATTAGTATGAAAGACCTCAATGCTGATATTTTCATTTACTAAATATTCACTTTTATCGTTGAAAATTTCATTTGAACATACAATATGCTCTTTATCAACAGTACCTATAAATTTCTCAAATTCTTTAAAAGTTACTGTTATATCCTGAGGAACAACATTTTCAAGTCTGAAAAGCTTTATAAGACTTTCTCCTACAAATACACTATTATCAGTACGGTCATACATAAAAACGCCTATGCCTATATCAACCATACTTATTATCTTTGATACTCGTGAGGCCTGTTCCCTGACATTAATCTGAAGCTTTTTAATAGCATCAGCAAGCTGGTCTATTTCGTTTATTCCAGATGAACTGAAATCAACAATTTCATCTTGTTTTTTATCAAATCTGGAAGTTTTATTCATTCTTTTATTAAGTGTTGATATCATTCTTGTAACAGGCTTTGTGATTTTTCTGTTAATGAAAACTGAAAACAGCATACAGAATCCCAAAGATATGAAAGAAGATATTATAAACAACTGAATAAGAGAAGTATAGATATTTAAAATTTTAGCCTTGTCAGCAATAGATACCAATGCCCATTTTTCGCTTTTATAGGGTGAACCCGAATTATATATATTCATCTCCTGAATATTCCCTATAGATTCAATGTCATTGTCAGGATTGAAATCATATATATTTCCTTTTAATTTGCCATTCTGACTTATAATCGTATTACTGTTTACAAGTTTTACAAAAGCAGGCCCTGAATGAAGCATTATAGAAAATTCTCCATCGTTATCCATATCATTTGCAAGAATATAACTGGCACTTTCATTAAAAAAATCATTTGCCGGTATATTGCGAAGTATATTTTTTTCCATAAATCCTATTCCGATAACACCATATATCTCACCGCTTTCAAGACGTAAAGGAATGGTATATTTCATACTTTGCTGTGCAGAATTTGAAATTTTTGAAAAACCCGTCCAGTGGCCCAGATTAAAAAGTGAAAGTTCATCTTTACCCTTAGCAGTTTCTATTGTATCAAAATAAAACCCGAAATTGTTATCCTCATTGTCAGTCATATTAATATGTAAAGACCATTCATAATCAAGAGCAAGGCCAAGATTATGGGCTATTTCTGAATTTCCCATTTCCATAAAAATATCCTGATTATCAACTACACTGTTTTCAGTAACATCAGTATCTCTCAAATAGATTCCAGCTTTTTTTACTGAACTATTATCATCATCATAATAAAGATTTCCAGTATCAAGAATAATAAAAGCATCATTAACCATATTTCTTCTTAGAAGATATATAAGAGATTCGGCAGAATCAAATAAAATCTGTTTGCTTATTTCCTTATCAGTGCTGATACTATCAATAGTTTTATTTTTATCTTCAAGAATTTTTTCAGTAATATCATTTACTTCAAGTGCCGTTTCATAAACAAGACCGGTCTTCTGATTAAACATATTTTCAACATAATTTTTTCTGTTTACTGTTTTTTCAACAAGAGTGCTGTATGCATAATTTTTTATATATGAAAATTCTCCGCCAAGCATAAGAACTGCTAAAAAAGTCAGAAGCTGAAGAAATGCAAGAAATATCATCGGCAAAAATATCTTAAAGGAAAAAGGTGAACTCTTTTTATTATTTAATTTCTTTGACGCAGATTTTGAAGAATATTTCATCTGGTTTATACCTCACGGAATTTATTGATTATTCATAATTTTTGCAAGACCGGTCTTAAATTCCTCAAACCATTCAGCGAAGGCATTATCATCAGTATATTCTTTTAAAACATCATCACGATTTTCACCATCAGCAATCCTTTTCATCGCCTCCTGATAATTAGCCGTTGCAGAATCCTGCATAGATGAAGCAAGATAATCTCTTGTTTCAGATGATTTATCGAATGGAATACTTGTATAAAGTGTATAGCCGTTTATTTCATCTATAGCTGTTTTAATAGCATTCATCATAGTATCATCAACAGGTTTTTCCATACTTTTGTTTATATCTGAAACTTTGGAGAAATCATTTGCAGATTTTTTAACAGGAAGATATCCTGAATTTATTGAAAATTCAATATTTCTGTTTTCCTCTGTAAACCATTTCAGGAACACAGAACTTGCATATTCTGTTTTTTCATCAGATTTTATAACTGACATTCCCGCACCCTGCTGAACTATATAAGGGTCACAACCTTCAAAATTAGGTACAGGAAGTATAACATTTTCAATAGGATATGAATAATCATCATTGATAGTTACTTCTTCTGGATAGTATACTGCTCCGGTAGTGGAACATATAAGGGTAATAATAGAACCTATTTTAGCATCATCACTTCTGTAACGACTTGCAGCAGTATAATAGCCCTTTACATAAGGTACATAATAGTTATCCCAAAGTTTTCTCATAACATCTTCATCAATATTGACAATAACATCACCGTCTCCTTTGGAAAAAAATTCCACGCCAAGCTGTTTAGCTCCAACACTCAAATAATTGGCAAGCGAATCACGTCCATAAAAAGCTTTACCATCATTTTTTATATCCGGAGTAAGTGCATCAGTATAATTATAGTATTTTTCGGCAGTCTCAACAAGTCCTTCAAGAGTTTTAAGGTTATCAAAAGTAACCCCCTCAGAATCAGCAAATTTCTGCCAGTCAGTAAGATTTACCATCATAATTTCGGTACTTTTTGCAGTAGGGAAAATCTTTATTGAACCATCAGTAAAAAATTTTCCTTCTTCGATATATTCATCAATATATTCATTAATTTCATCTTCAGTCAGATATGGATTCAAATCAGCAATCATACCCAATTTATCAATTGTATATGCTGTTTCAGCATATGTTGCAAATATATCCGGTGGGTCTTCTGCTCCGGCATCTTTTTTAACAGATGCAATTATACTGTCAGATAATTCTGATATGGAATTTTTAGTATAAGATTCAACTAAAATCCCTTTTTCGTGACCAACAGTATTATTGAATTCATTTACCATTTTATCAAAATTAGTCTGCTGTACACCATTATAATAATGCCAGATAGTAATAGTTACAGGATCATCTTTATCAAGAAGCTTATCCATACCCTGTTTTTCGCTACAACCTGTAAAAGAAACTAATGCAAGTACAAAGGAAAGCGATAAATTTAAAAATTTAAGTTTTTTCATAATAATACTCCTATAAATGTTACCTATATATTCAAATATTTCCGCAATTAATTTATATATATTATACACTATAAAAAGAAAAAATTCAAGTAATTATTGTAAATAATATTTTTAGCAAAATAATAATTTAATTAAATTCTGCACAATGATTCAAAGGGCCATTACCTTTTCCGAGATTTAAACCTGTATTCATAGCGTTTTCCAGATATTTTTTAGAATTTTTGATACAGGTTTCAAGGGGATATCCCAACGCAAGATTGCAAGCAATAGCCGAAGAAAGAGTGCATCCTGTGCCATGAGTATTATCAGAATTGATAATATTGCCATGTATTATAACCTGATTTCCCTGATATATTAAAATATCATCAGCTTTTGAACTTCCATGCCCTCCTTTTAAAAGGATATTCGTTTGAAATCTTTTATATATATAATTTGCGGAAATAATCGCATCAGAAAAATTATTTATTTTCATATCTGATAAACATTCTGCTTCCGGAATATTTGGAGTAATTAAGGTAGCAAGTGGAAAAAGTTCATTTATAAGAAATTCTTTTGCATTATCAGAAATAAGAGCATGACCACTTGTAGAAATCATCACAGGGTCAATAACGATATTTTCAGCATTATAATATTTTAAACGTTCAGATACAGCTAATATATTTTCAGACGTTGAAAGCATGCCAATTTTAATGGCATCAGGACGAATATCTGAAAAAATGCAGTCAATCTGCTGAGCAGTAAACTCACTTGGAGTATTAAGAATTCCAAAAACTCCAGTAGTGTTCTGAGCAGTTAAAGAAGTAATAACACTCATTGCATACATTTTATGTGCAGTAATTGTTTTTATATCTGCCTGAATTCCTGCGCCACCGCTTGAATCTGAACCGGCAATAGTAAGAATTTTTTTCATCATAATTTTCAACCCTCAAGCATTTCAAGAGTAATCTTTTTAAGACTATGTGCTGATTCTTTTATATTATCTGAGTTAAAAATTGCCGATATTACAGCTATTCCACTTATTCCACTCGATTTAAGTAAACAAATATTGTCGGAATTTATTCCTCCAATAGCAATAACCGGTATGCTTACAGAATTACATATTTTACAAAGATTCTCATAACTTAAAGGAATAGTATCTGTTTTTGTGCAAGTATTAAAAACTGCTCCAGAACCAATATAATTTGCACTTTCTTTTTCTGCATTAATTGCCTGCTGGACAGTACGTGCAGTAGCACCAATAATCTTATTTTCACCTAAAATATTTCTTGCTTCTTGGATACTCATATCGTTCTGTCCAAGATGAACTCCATCAGCACCACTTTTTAACGCAATTTCAACATTATCATCAATTACAAATGGTATTTTATATCTATTGCATATTTTACGGACTTTAATTGCCTCATCAAGAAAATCATCATATTTTAAGTTTTTTTCACGAAGCTGAATAAAAGTAGCTCCTCCGATAATTGCATCTTCAATTTGATTTTCAAGGGTTCTTCCATTCAGCCAAGACCTGTCAGTAATGGCATACAAAATAAAATTTTCTTTTGATAATTTCAAAATAAAACTCCCCTTTCAAAAAATATATAAAAAAATCCCTTCTTCAAAAGAAGAAGGGAAAGTACCGGCATAGAACTATTTTCCCAGGCCGTCGCCAGCCAAGTATCTTCATCG
>CAMWNQ010000096.1 GCA_947175655.1 uncultured Clostridia bacterium
AAAAATAAGTCCGATTTAAAGATGATTCTTTCAGATACTGGTGAGGGACTTATTTATGAATTAATAGATTTCATTGAAGCTTCTGAAAGGATAAGTATTGAAGATTTGGAAAAGTTAAAAGCAATGCTCAGTGAAGTTTTACAAAATAATGAATGTTATTTGATATCGCATCTTGATATAAATGGCAATGACTTGTTAAATATGGGGATTTCAGGGAAAGATATAGGTAGGATTTTAAATGTACTGTTTGATAAGGTTATACATGAAGAACTTGCAAATAATATAGATGTATTTAAGGAGTTTATAAAAGATGCTTTCCTGCGAAACTAAATATCCGGTTTTACTTGTACATGGTATGGGATTTCGTGACAGAAAAATTTTCAATTACTGGGGAAGAATTCCAAAGGAACTGGAAAACCGTGGCTGTAAAGTATTTTATGGTCATCAAGATGCCAATGGAACTATTGAAAACAATTCGTTGATGATAAAAAAATCTCTTGATAAAGCTTTGATTGAATCAGGAAGTGAAAAAGTAAATATAATAGCACATTCAAAAGGTGGGCTTGATGCCAGATATCTGATTTCTTCATTGGGGGAGTATAAAAAAGTTGCATCGCTTTCAACCGTGGATACTCCTCACCACGGTTCACAGACAGTTGATTTTCTTTTGAAATTTCCTGATATTCTTGTAAAGGCTACAGGAAAAATTACTGATTTTTTTATGTATATATGCGGAGATTCATGCCCTGAAAGCTATCAGGTATTTCAGGAGCTTACTACGGATTATCTTGAAAAATTTAATATTGAAAATCCTGATATGCCAGATATATATTATCAGAGTTACGGATTTTTTATGAAAAATATTTTCAGTGATATAGTGATGTCTTTTCCATACTCTGTTATAAAAAGCATTGAACATGAAAATACAGATGGTCTGCTTACTGAAAGAGCTATGAACTGGACGAATTTCAGAGGTATGTTTACATCACCTTCCAGAAGAGGAATATCTCATTGTGATACCACTGATTTAAGAAGAAGACGTTTTACAAAAAAGATGCCAGATAATGAATATGAAATAGCTGACATCGTAGATTTTTATATAAGACTTGTTGCGGAACTTAAAGAAAAAGGTTTTTAAAAAAATAAAAAAATACTGAAATCTAAAACGATTTCAGTATTTTTAAAAACTGGTTGGGGTGGAAGGATTTGAACCCTCGGAATAACGGAGTCAGAGTCCGCTGCCTTACCGCTTGGCGACACCCCAGTATTAAGTTTTTCTGTGTCTCATTCCTTCGACTATTATAGTATATCACAGGTTTTGGAAAATGTCAATAGCTTTTAAAAAAATTTATTTTTTAATTATTTATCCCTCTCCAAATTAGAGATATTAATATTACAAATTGATTTTATGGTTTTTATCGGATAAGTCTTGAAATTTTTGGAATAATGTTATATAATGATTGTATTAAAAAATAATAAAATGGAGTTGATTATCTTGGATAATTTAAAAATATCAAAAGCTGTAAAGAGATTGTATTTTATATTTAATCTTCAGGCAGGAAGACAACCTGTAAAAGTAGTAAAAACTGCTATAGGTGGAGACCTTGCTGAAATTATTGATAGATTTACAAAAGCTGGCTATGAAGTTACTGCTAGACCAACTCAGGACAGAGGAGATGCTGTCAGTGCTTCAAAATATGCTTGTGAAAATGGTTTTGACCTTGTACTTTGTGCTGGCGGTGATGGTACTTTAAGTGAATGTATTGACGGTGTAATGCAAAGTGGGAAAAAAGTACCTGTCGGATATATTCCTGTTGGAACTACAAATGATTTTTCAAAGGGACTAGGAGTTCCCGATAAAATTCTTGATGCATGTGACTGGATTATTGATGGCATTAATAATAATACTTATCTTTCCTGTGATATAGGAAGTCTTAATAAAAACCGTCATTTTACTTATATAGCGGCTTTCGGGGCTTTTACTAATGTAACTTATGAAACTTCACAGCACTGGAAAAATATTTTCGGACATTCTGCATATCTTGTTAATGGTGCTACACAGCTTACAACAATAAAATCAAGAAAAGTAAGAATAGAATGCAATGATGAAATTATTGAAGATGATTTTGCATTCGGAATGATTACTAATACAAAAAAAGTAGGCGGATTGTTTAACTGCAATAATTTTCTGCTTGATGACGGAATATATGAAGTAACATTTGTAAAAACTCCGTCAAATGTTATGCAACTGCAAAAAATTCTTGTATCACTTTTTAATGGTAAACGTCCAGAAGATGCAAAGGATTATATAAGATATTTTAAAACCGGAAAACTTAAAATAACATCTCTTGATGAAAATCCTCTTATATGGAATCTTGACGGCGAATATGGCGGAGAATTTATTGAAAGTGAAATAGAAAACAATCAGAAAGCTGTGACTTTTATTGTTGGTTCTGAATATACTGAAAATGTTTCGATGATTGAAACAAATAGTATTGATAGTAATTCTGAAAATTCTGAATCAAAAGATTAATATATGGAGAATTTTATATGAAAAAAATAATAGGAAGATTTATTGTATTAATTCCAGCATTTTTGATTCAGATTTTATGGTATCTTATATTGCTTGGTTTTCTTGAAAAATATATGGCTTTGCTTATAGGAATACTTTCAGCATTATCAATAATATTTGTTTTATATCTTGTTTCAAAGAAAGATGAGGGTTCATATAAAATACTATGGCTTATTCTTATAATGGCACAGCCTATTCTCGGAGCATTTTTATATATCTGCTGGGGAAATAAGAAGACAAGCAGACCTTTGCAGAAAAAATTGAATGATTCAAGAAAAAATATAAATATAATTCTTGAGCAAAGCTCGGAAATATCTGAATCGTTGAAATCTGTAGATAAAAGAGCTTCACAGACTTTTGAATATATAAAAAAGATGACAGGCTTTCCCATTATAAAAAATACTCATACAGAATATTATCCTTTTGGAGAGGGTATGTTTGAAGATATGTGTAGAGAACTTAAAAAGGCACAGAGATTTATATTTCTTGAGTATTTTATCGTTCAGGAGGGTATATTCTGGAATACTATTGTTGATATACTGGCTGAAAAGGTTGAACAGGGTGTTGACGTAAGGGTTATGTATGATGATTTGGGATGTATTTCAACTTATTCTGCATCAAATGTGGTCAAGCTTATGGCAAGAAAAATTAAATGTATTCCATTTAATCCTATGGTATTTGTAAAAGCGTCACTCAACAACCGTGACCATAGAAAAATAATGGTTATAGATGGTAAAATCGCATTCAGCGGAGGAATTAACATTGCAGATGAATATATAAATCAGAAAGAACGCTTCGGACACTGGAAAGATATAGGATTTAAAATAATAGGAAAAAGTGTTCAGAGTTATACATATATGTTTATAGAGTTCTGGAATGCTTTCTCACCAAATAAAATTCCCGAAAAATATCTTGATAATACTCTTTTTGAATTTGAAGAAAAAAATGATGATGGATATGTTATTTCTTATTATGATTCTCCGTTTTATCCGGAGGCAGTAAGTAATAATTTATTTATTGAAATTCTTTCACAGGCAACAGAATATGTGTGGTTTTATACACCTTATCTTATGCTTGGTGATGCACTTCTTGATGCTTTCGTAAGAACGGCTGAAAGAGGAGTTGATGTAAGAATAATTATGCCAGGAATTCCGGATAAAAAAGTGATTTTTAAAATTTCAAGGAGCTATTATAAACAGCTCCTTGAATCTGGTGTTAAAATATATGAATATAGTGCTGGATTTGTACATGCCAAAGCTTGCATATGTGATGATAAAATCGCTTCAATAGGTACTGTAAATCTTGATTACAGAAGTTTATTTCTGCATTTTGAATGTAATTCAGTTTTTTATAATTCAAAGATTGTAACAGATTTAAAGAACGATTTTCAGAATACACAGAAAAAATGTCAGGAATGTACTCTTAAAGATGAAAAGAAAGGAATATTAAATAAAATAATAAATGCTGTTCTGAGATTATTTGCACCGTTATGTTAATATTAATAATTTCCTGAAGCTGTATATGCATAGTAAGCCAGAATACCGCTTGCATCAGAGGCATCTAATATTCCGTCATTATTAAAATCTGCGGAGGCGTTCTGAATATCGTCGAATGTTGGCGGATTATTTGCTGCTATATTTGCGTATTCTGCAAGAACATCAGAGGCATCGCCAGCATCAACAATTCCATCACCGTTTATGTCACCGAGTATATTTGATTCTCCTCTGTTTACAATAAGATTTATTGTATTTGGTATCGCATTTTCAGTATTTATTTCTATTGGTATTATATTTTTTCCCTTATTCAGAGTTATACTTTCAGTAAGCTTATAGCTTTCTGCATCTGTACCGTTTATCTTTATATTTCCCTGAGAGATTGGAAGAAGTATTATATCTTCCTGATTTTCTTCAACGTTTATTATATAATTTCCGTAAATGTCTGGTGTTGCATACTGGGCATTTATATTTTTTGAAAAGGTATATCCAAGTCTGTTTAAAGTACCATATGCAGGTGTGTATTTTTTTTCGGTATATGTTTCAAAATCAGTAGTAGCTGTTATGGTGCATTCTCCTGTTATTTCTATCGGGTCAATATAAAGAGTATAATCACTGCCATTTACTGAATAGAAAATTTCTTTTTCATTTCCAGTTGAAAGTTCAATTGATTCATCAGAATATATAAAACCGCTATCCTTTGAAAATTTTACAGAATTTACAGGATTTGAAAATACTTTAAGAGGAATATTTCCCTGTGCTATTACAATATCATCATCTCCGAAATTTTTGTCAAACTGTGATACATAATCAGAACCGAATGTTGCAGATAGTGTATCATAAAGGATTGCTTTTTCTTCATCGGAGTAATAATAATATGAATCAGTTACGTCAGTCCAGTATTTAGCATTGTTGCTGTAGAAGCTTTCATTTTTATTTGTGTAGTTCTGAATCTGTTCATATGTAGTATGATTTGAAAGGTCAAAAGATTCACCCGTTTCACTGTCAATAACAGATATTGCACTTTCAATAGTTATTACATATGGATTCTGGTCATTTGTGAGTTTCATTACAACTGAGAAACATTCGTTTTCATCAACTTCAACGTTTTTATCAAATTCTATTGTCTGATAGCCTGTTATGTCGTTTACTCCGGACATTGTATAAGCTTTTGTTCCAGAAGTAGGATTGGATTTGTCTTTTATATTTTTGTATACTGTTATTTCATATTCAGTATTTGGAACTGCAAAGTTAAATGATACCGCCTGAAGCCATTCATTTCCTTTTGCATTGAAAATGTTTGAAATATATGAAACGTTATTATTGCCGGCTCTCATTCTCTGATTTGTTATAAAAGTATCATGATGATAATTTTCAGAATAATTATTGTTGTCTTCAAGTTCAAATACTGAAAATTCACAAAGTGAGGGTTCTTCATAAGAAATCCAGAAAAATCCGTCATCATTCCATGTATTACCCCAGCTGTTCTTTGCAAGCCACGCCCCATTATTATTAGGCTTTGCATTATCTGAAAAATTTTCAGCTGGAAAATCATCATCATATCCTATAATTGTTACGCTATGGGTTGCAGTTTTCTTTTCAGCAGATAAGTAGGAATGAAAATCATAGTCATAAAAAGAGGAATCATTATTATATGATACATCAATTGCCTGACCTTTTAAAAGAAAGCTTTTGATTATATTATTTTGTGAATTGGATACATCTTCATTAAATCCGAAAAGATATGCATTTTTAAGATGGTAGTCAGAAGCATATCTGTATTTATCCTGCAATTCGGTGTCGGAAAGAATATCTAAATTGCCATATTCCAGCCCCTCTTTTTCTGATACAGGGCCTATCCACTGTGACCACATATTTGATGCAACCAGTGCTGAACCTCCGTGTTCAAAGATGCCTTCTGTATTGTGCATTTCTTTTAAATCAATCTGTTCGCCTCCTGAATATGCATAATATGCAAGATGCCATTCTGATAAATCTACTGTTGGATTACGTTTGATTAAACTGGATTCTGCACTGTCATTTGCAGTTTGTGACCAGCAAGTGCCATAATTTCCCTGAACTTTTACATTTTGAATCATTCCTGAATCACGCAAATCAAAAGATGACGGAAAATCAATATCATCTGCATCATCTGCCATATATCCTGTATAATTTGTATCGTATACATCGGCTATATTGATATTATTTGTTATACTGGAAAAATTTGATGTGTCAAACTCAGCATTTCCTTTATTTTTATTGAAGTCAATAATTATATTTCCATTGTTATCAGTATTGGAATTATAATTATTATCATAATTAAAAGCTGTGAGAAAAAGAAGTGCCGAAAGAATACTTATAGCTTTTTTCATAAAAAAACCTCTTTTCTTTATTGATATATATAATATTATTATATCATAGAAATTTTGCAATTTCAA
>CAMWNQ010000097.1 GCA_947175655.1 uncultured Clostridia bacterium
AATTAATAAAGTTGACGTGCTACAGGATTGTATGAAGTACCATAAACATATCCGTTAACTATATCTCTTGCCTCTTCATCAGTCTGGGCAAATCCGATATTTTTAATGATTGATGCAATAAAGTTCATAAGGTCATCTTCAGTGGCATATCCTTCAAAGCTGTTTGTATTGCTGTCTATCATAAATGCCTGTGACTTATCAGGATTTTCCATACTGTCTATTTCATTGAATGAAATTTCCATATCAATACTTCCATAATTCATATCTTCAATATCAAGCACAAAACTTGCTTTCTGAGATGAACCGTCAGAAGTAAGGAATAATGCAAACGGTGCAGAATCATCAACAGATATATCAAGATTTCCGTTTACAAATCCATACTTTTCATTGACAGTTTCAAGGTCTGTAAATCCTACAGAAATCTTTGTATCATCACCGTATTCGTCTACAGTCAAATCTGCTGAACCGTTATATTTTCCGTCAGTGCAGGTATAGTCTATATTGCAGGTAACTTCAGTTTCATCACCATCATAGAACTTTATTACACCATTTGCATTCTCTTCATCTTTTCCAGTAAAGATAATTTCAAAACCGGTTTCGTCATCATCCATCAGTTTATAGCCTCTTATAGTACCGTTGGCATCAACATAGGTCTTGGAATAAACTACAGAATCGTCATAGTTATCTTCATCTTTAAATTCTGCAAGGGCATCATCAAGATTTGAAATATAAGTAGCTTCATCACAGATTTCAAGACGATTTATAATAATATCTTTTATCAGTTCGTCTTCTTTGATAGTATTTATATATTTTTCAGCAGTATTGCTTGCAAGTTCATTATTTATTTCAACAGTAAGAACTGTATACTCATTTGTATAATTTCCGACTGTTATTTCTTCATTTTTTTCTTCTTTTACTTCTGTTACACATTCATTCCAGAGTGATGTATATTTTTCAGCAAGCTTTCTGAATTCATCTTTAGTAAGAATTGATTCAGGATTGCTGTAGAATTTTGACATTGTATCAAGCATTTTTTCTTCATCGTCATCATATCCGACATCTTCCAGCAATGACTTATAATCAATGCCTATATATTTTTCAGTAATCTGAGGTATTCTTGCCATTGCAAAAAGGTCTTTATAATCCATAAAGAAATCAATATCTGCAAGAGCAGTTCCGTTGAAGTCAAGACCCATATTGTAGCCCATAACGCCTTTGAACAGTGACTCATCAACATTCAATGAAACATTATTTATATTGTCAACAAATGCATTGGCTCTTTCAGTTCCACCCATTGAGCTTCTGAGAAGAGTCTTTAAACCGTCACTCATTGTATATGTAAGACTGATATTGGAATGAAGTCCCTTTTCAGCATTTTCTCCGAAAAATTTAACATATTCATCATACTGCTCTGAAAGATATTCAATCTGTTCATCTGCATTTTTGTCATTAACCCACGCATAATATTTTTCAGATGAAAGCGTTGCAAGCTTGAATTTGTTTTTTATAAAATCTGATGTATTATAAGCTATAAGAGAACCTCCGGCTGCAACCGCTACAACTCCGGCAGTAACTCCGGCAATAACTGCACCTTTCTTCTTTTTCGGTACAATTTCAACTCCGCTTACTGATTCATTAAATTCAGACATAATTCTTATCTCCTTTTATATTATTTTTATTTACAGTCAAATTTATGATAATATCATATCATATCAAACTTACCGTGTCAATAAATTATATATTTTTTTTACCATTTTGTAATTTTTTCTAATAATTTATAATAAAAAAACTTTTTTATATGATGAATATTTATATACTATGTGGTCATAATAAAAACAGTTCCTTCGTGAACGAAAATCCTATTAAATTTAAAAGGAGAGTTAATACTATGGAAAACTTAAAGAAAAATTCATCTATCAAGTGTACTGTTTCACAGTGTAAGAACAATATGGTTACTGAGGATTACTGCACTCTTAACTGTATCTCTATTGGAACTCACGAATCAAATCCTACTGTTCCAGAATGTACTGACTGCCACTCATTTGTAAAACGTACAGGCTGTTGCAATTGCGACTAATAATCAATTCTATGCCCGATTTTTTTCGGGCTACATAACGAATTTCAACATATAAAGGAGTGACTCTTCTCTTCAGGTGATGAGCGTATATCTCCAATGACATTATGCAATTCAATATAGTATTGACATTACGAAAATAATATGATATACTATTAACAGAACAATATTTATTATTCTATGTCGTGCGAAAGCACGTGAATTGAAAGAAATATGTGCATACTGTACAAAATTTTGCACAAAAAACGTGTAAAACATCAAACTTCTTTTTTATGCTTGCAAATTTATGTGAAATGAGTTATAATAAGTGAAGAATTAATATTAGTTTCAGTAAATTTTTCCAACAGGAGGATTAAAAGTATGTCAGATAAAACTATGACTTTTTCCGTAAACGAGGACAGAGAGGCAGAACTTAAAAAAAATCTTGCCATTATTTATGATGCCCTTGTAAAAAAGGGATATAATCCCATAAACCAGATTGTAGGATATATTCTTTCAGAAGACCCGACATACATAACTACGTATAACAATGCCAGAAGTCTTGTACGTCATATAGACCGTGATGAACTTTTGAAAGTCCTTGTAAAATCATATATAAATCCTTGAGTCTGTTTTATTCCCAGAAATACCCAGTATATTAAATCAGCATAAGGGTATAATAATATTGCGGGAAATATTCCGCAAAATTACAAATGGGATTAAAATAAATAATATGAAAAAATTTATTTCTCTTTTATCCGCTCTGACAATCTCAATGACTGCAATATCAGCTGTAAATCTCAATGCATATTCTGCTGACAACTCCAAAAAGGGTTATGGTCAGGGAACGACTGTTGATGGTAATAACTGTCCGACCGGTGCATTGGAATTCAATTCACTCTACAGCAATGAAGGGTCTTATGCTCTTACAAATGACAAGTCAAGAATTATCATAACATTTGACCAAGGATATGAAAACGGTTATACTTCAAAAATTCTTGACACTCTTAAAGAGAAAAACGTTTCTGCAATATTCTTTTTAACAGGTGATTATGCAAAAAAAGAAAAAGAACTTGTTAACCGTATGATTAAGGAAGGTCACGTACTCGGCAATCATACTATGAACCACCCGAGCCTTCCGGAATTATCATCTGATAAAATAAATGAAGAAATAATGTCACTTCACGAATATGTACTGAATGAATATGGATATGAAATGCAATATTTCAGATACCCTTGCGGTGAATATTCTGAAAGTACCATTCAGACTTTAAAATCATTGGGCTATAAAACGCTTTTCTGGAGTTTTGCCTATGTTGACTGGAAGACTGACAATCAGCCAGACCCTGCATTCGGGCTGAAAAAACTTACTGAATCAGCTCACGGCGGTGAAATTCTTCTTCTTCATTCTGTATCTTCAACAAATGCTCAAATTCTCGGAGATGTTATAGACAATCTCAGGGAACAGGGATACAGAGTGTAGACAAAAAATAAAAATCAAATATTCTCTCACGGGGCAGGTTTTTTACGAAATCTGCCCACGTTTTTTAATTTATAATGTATAATTATTAATAGTTAATGATTAATTATACGTTTTTTATTTATAATTATGAATTATGCATTCTCAATTCTTAATTATGTATTGTCATATGAATTCGCATTTTATATATCTCAGAATTTCATTATAATCAAGAGACACATCATTTCTGATATGTTCACTGACGCTTTCGCAGAGATTCTCAGGACGTACCCACATATAATCACCGTGTTCACTGCTAAGCGATACCATATCCTTATTTGACTTGCAAAGATATGTTATTATAATAACGTGACGGTTTTCTGATATTGTAAAACTAGATGCGTGAGTTACATGGTCAATCTTTGCATTCAGACCGGTTTCTTCATAAATTTCACGTTCAAGCGCAGTTTCAGGTGATTCACCAAATTTTATTCTTCCTCCGGGAAATTCCCACTCCCCTGCCCCAATTGTTTCCAGTTCAGAACGCTTTAAAATAAGAATTCTACCTCTACAACATAGTATACCTTTTACTTCAGTTATTATTTCTTTTTCCATATTTTTTCACTATCCTTTTTTAATTTTAATTCTGACCTGATGCATCAGGTACGGAAATATTATTATTGCCGGTTGTTCTATTGCTTGTTTTTCCTTCAAGGTCATCAAGGCTCATATCAATAAAATTACCATTATTACCTGTAACTTTAGGAAGTTCACCATTCCACTTTGTAATCTGTTCATATTTGATTACAATTTCTGAAAGTGATTCTTCAATAAGTCTATTAGCCTCTGCCTGAGCTTTTGCGGTTGCAAGAATAGCTTGTGCCTCTGCATCAGCTTTGATTGTCTTTTCCTTAGCCTGAGCCTCTGCAACAACAATAGCCTGTTCCTGTTCTGTACGTGTTTTTATGAGATTCTGTTCAGCCACCTGTTTTGCTTCTATTGCAGAATTAAATTCCTCGGAGAAATCAAAGTTTACTATATTGAATTTCTCTATGTATATACCATATTCATTAAGCTTGTTACTGAGTGTATTTTTAGCTTCCTCACCGACTGTTTCCCTTTCTGTAATAAGTTGTTCAGCCGTATATTTTGCCGTAACTGATTTCATTGATTCCTGAACTATTGGAGTAATAAGAATTGTTTTATAATCAACACCAACATTTTTATAAATATTTGCTGAAGAGTCATTGCTTATTCTGTAGTTTACAGCTATTTTACTGCTTACTGTCTGCAAGTCCTTTGATACTGCTGATGATTCAACATCATATACCTGTATCTTGTTTGAAAGCTTTACAACATTCTGTATAAAAGGAATCTTGAAGTTAAGACCTTCCTGAAGAACATTGTCACTTACCTTTCCCATAGTCATTACTACACCTGTATGACCTGCCGGAACAATAGTAAATGCATTGGCTACAATAATCAAACCTGCAACCCCTGCAACAATCCATTTTACTGCTTTTAAACCTTTCATAATATTTATACCTTTCTTGAATTTCAATTATAATAAAGTTTTTCTGATTTCTGTTTCCATCTCTGATTTCAGATATGAACTTCTGTAGGCAAGTATCATTATAAGCATTGCCTTTTTAAGTTTTTCACTTCCGTATTTTATACTCTTTGCTGAGTTTCTGACTGCCTCATTTATAACAGTGACAAGGGAATCATATTCAAATGCTCCGTTATCCTCTGCATCAAAAATGATACGGCACAGTATATTATATAATATTACATCATCAATTATATCATCAGAAGTATCATCAACATCACCATTTACATAAGTCATAAGTCTGGCAATATCCTCCAGCTTCATTACTCCCCTGAGCATATTGATAAGAATAATTCTTATAATCTGTCGCTGACAGTATTTTTTTCCCTTTGTAGATGATACCCAGCCTCTTTTTATCCAGTTCTGAATTGTAGAACCTTCTATGCCTGTAAGTTTTGAAAGCTGTGAGAGCGTAAGACCTCCGGTAGCCTCCAGAACAGGCGATACTGCGGAAAATGCTTCATTTCTTATCTGTTCATTATATTTTAATGTTGTACCCGGAATAATTCTAGACAAGTTCGTTTCTCCTTTCTTTATGATGATAAGATTATATCACAGGTTCTTATGAACTTCAAATGTTGTCTGATGTTAATTTCAGGAGATTTTTTAATATATATCTTTTTTTCTCTGATTTTCTCATATTTTTACTTTTTTTCATAATTTTTCATAAATCTGCATATATATTATATACATCTATTATTTAAAGGAGTGAAAACAGTTTGAACAGTTCAGATAATTTTGAAAACAGACCTGTTATTTTAGGGGAATACATAATAAACAATAAAGCCACCGTCAGAGCTACTGCCGGACATTTCGGAATATCTAAAAGTACAGTACATAAAGACGTAAGCGAAAAACTGCCAGAAATAAATAAGGAACTTGCCGGAGAAGTAAAAAGTATTCTTGAAATAAATAAGAAGGAAAGACATATAAGAGGCGGAATGGCTACTAAAATGAAATATCAGAAACTTGCGGAAGAGCATAAAAAAATAAATCAATATAAAAATACTGCCCTGAAATAAAAAACAGGGCAGTCAAATCTATATAAAAGTGAAAAATTAAATTTACTGCCCTGAAGCTGTTCACGGGCAGTAATGCCACTCCAAAGACATTGTTTTTTACTTTAAAAAAACTGCAAATTTAATCTTCCGCTTATAATATTTTATGCCGTTTTTTGCATTTTGCAACAGGTAAATTCTGTAATTTTTGTCAGATTTGTGTAACTTAAAAAAGTGATTTTGTAAAAAAGATGTTATATTTCTGTTATTGTATTTTACTCATTATTTTGTTATAATGTAAAAAAATAAAGTATTGCAACAATATTC
>CAMWNQ010000098.1 GCA_947175655.1 uncultured Clostridia bacterium
GTTATATAATATTACTAAATAGTTTTTTGAAAATACAGCAAAATGCACAATTAAGAATTATGCATTATTTCAGCCAACCTTTTTTATTGGCATCATTTACTATTTCATTGATACAATTCCATAAATCTTCTGAACCGTCTTTCATATAGCTGTTACGTTCAAGGACCTGATTTTTTGATATATTATGTTCTTTCCAAGCGATACCCTGTTTTGAGTAATTTAAAATAATGGGTTGTACGTGGTCTATAACATTTGCAAATTTTGACTCCGGAGTTTTGCGGTCTTCAAACTCACGCCATAATTCATACATTTCAGAACGCTGGTCATCGGGAAGAAGTCCGAAAATACGCTGTGACGCTTTTTCTTCACGTATTTCCTTTGTTTTATAGCCATCATCATCATAGTAATAAGTATCACCAGCATCAATTTCGACAATATCGTGTATGAGTACAAGTTTTATTGTTTTAAGAATATCAATTGGTTCGTTTGAATACTCTGCAAGCAGAAACGCAAGTATTGCGATATGCCAGCTGTGTTCTGAGTCATTTTCCTTGCGGTCTTCACCGAGGACATAAGTCTGACGGTATATATTTTTCAGTTTATCTATTTCAGTGATGAATTCGATTTGTTTTTTTAATCTTTCGTTCATAAACAAAAAATCCCCCTATTGATAATAATGCATAATTAAGAATTATAAATTATGAATTGTGAATACAGTTCACTTTTTTTGAAGCCATATTTTTTTGCGATGGTTTTACAGGCGTTTACAGGCTTTTCACCACATTTCACAAGTTTTCTTATTTCTTCCATTGCATCATCAACAGTAATATTATCTGTTTCAGTATGGATTTTTCCTTCGACTACAAGAACGTATTCGCCTCTTGGACTTCTTTCGGAATAATATTCAATTGCTTCTGATATGGTCATTCTAAGGACTTCTTCATAAATCTTTGTAAGTTCACGGCAGAGAGATATTTTTCTGTCACCAAAATATTCAAGCATATCCGAAAGTGTTGGAATCAGTTTGTGCGGTGCTTCATAGAATATCATTGTACGTTGTTCATCTTTGAGGGATTCGAGATGTTCAAATCTTTGCTTTTTTGTGACAGAAAGGAATCCTTCAAAAGTAAATCTTGATGTATTAAGTCCTGATATTGCAAGTGCTGATACGACTGCACTAGGTCCGGGGATTACTTTGACATCAATATTTTTTTCATAGCATATTTTTACAAGATTTTCCCCAGGGTCAGAGATGCACGGCATACCTGCATCAGTGACTACTCCTGCATTTTCACCGTTAAGAATTCTGTCGGTTATTCTGTCAGCAACTTCACGACCGCTGTGTTCGTGATAACTTACAAGAGGTTTTTTGATGTCATATCTTGAAAGGAGTTTCAGTGTTACCCTTGTATCTTCAGCACATATGAAGTCAACATTTTTAAGTGTTTCAAGCTGTCGGAGAGTGACATCTTCCATATTTCCTATAGGAGTTCCTATAACATATAAAGTTCCCATTATATTTTATTCAGCTTCCTTTCCAACGTTATATATTTTGTTCAGCTCATTGCTTTTCATATAAAGAGGAGGTTCGATTTTGAGAAATGGTTTTGACCCCTTTTTACCCTCAATCAGGAAAAGCCACGGACTTTGTTCAGGATTATTTGAAACGAATCTTATACGCTTAGGCTCTATATTATTTGATTTCATTGCAGTAATTACATCACATAGCCTTTCCGGACGATTGCAAATACAAAGTCTTCCGCCGAATTTCAGGAGTTTTGATGCTGAACGGCATACGTCATCAATATTGCACAAAATTTCGTGACGTGCGATTTTCTGGGAATCGATACTGCTTTCAATTCCTGCGTTTGAAGCCTTGTAAGGTGGATTACAGATTACTAAGTCAATCTGACCTAAAGGAGCATTTTCCCATAAAACTTTCAAATCTGCATTCACCGGAACTATATTTTTTACTTTACTTGCCTTTATTCCGATTTCAAGCTGTTCTATTGCATTTGCCTGAATATCTACAGCATATGTTATGACAGGCGGATTTTTTTTCTGCATAATCATTGGAATAATTCCGCAACCTGTACCCAAATCACATACTTTATCTTTCATACGGTAATTGGAAAAGTAGGTGAGAAGAAATGCGTCAGTACCAAAACGATGATTACTGCTTGCACATACATAAATATCATCAGTGAGTTTTTCCATAGAGTAATTATTATCTGTCAAAGTATAGTACCCCCTCCGACAACAATATCATCATTATAAAAGACTACTGCCTGACCTTTTGTGACAGCTCTCTGTGGTTTATCGAATTCCACGTGATATATGCCGTTTCCGGAATATGATAAAATTGCCTCTTGTTCATTCTGACTGTATCTTGTCTTTGCAGTAATTTTCATTGGTTTTTCAAGTGTTTCAAACGGTATCAGATTTACGTCACAGGAATCAAGTGAATTTGTATAGAGGTCTTTTTCGTCACCTATTACCACCTGATTTTTTTTGATATCCTTTTTTACTACATATGCAGGCTTGCCGAGTGATATTCCCAGACCTTTACGCTGTCCAACAGTATAATTTATAATACCCCTGTGTTTTCCGAGAATATTGCCTTTGATGTCAATAAAATCTCCCTCCGGAATATCAATCCCCTTGAATTTTCTTATAAATCCCGAGTAATCACCATCAGGAACAAAGCATATATCTTGACTGTCCGGTTTTTGCGAGTTTACAAGTCCGGCATCTTCTGCAATCTTTCTGACTTCTGCTTTAGTGAGATTTCCAAGAGGAAAAAGAGTATGGCTGAGTTGTTCCTGAGTGAGAGAATATAGTACATATGTTTGATCTTTTGAGCGGTCTTTCGGACGTTTCAGAAGATAGCGTCCTGAACTTTCATCATAATTTATAACGGCATAATGACCTGTTGCTATGTAGTCATAATCAAGTTCCTTTGCTCTTAAAAGCATCTTGTCGAATTTTATATGCCTGTTGCACTCTATACAGGGATTGGGTGTACCGCCTTCAAGATAGCAGTCTGCAAACTGTTCCATAACATATTTTCTGAATTTATCCTTGAAATTGAATACAAGGTGGTCAAATCCGAGTTTGTAAGCCACACTTCTTGCGTCCTCAACATCTGACAATGCACAGCAAGTTTTGTTTGTCTTTTCAGCCTCTATAATATCCTCATTGGAAAAGAGTTTCAGTGTTACACCCATAACATCATAGCCCATATCCCTGAGCAGGAGTGCTGATACTGAACTGTCAACGCCTCCACTCATTCCAACCATTACTTTTTTCATAAATTAATATCACCCTTTACAATTAATTCATAATTTATAATTATGAATTATTAATTATATTTTTTATTTCATCAAGCCTGTATATATACATGTCAGCAATATTTTTAATCTGTTCCCAGTCCGGACTGCTGAATTCATCATATACTGCAACTGTAGGGAATCCGGCACTTACGGAAGTTTCAATACAGTGCAGGGAGTCTTCAACAATAAGCGTTTCAGATGGTAAAACGCCCATTATTTCAGCACATTTCAGATAAATAGCAGGTGATTTTTTACCTTCCGGAACGTCTTCACCGGTAAGAATGAATTCAAACCGTTCATATATATCATATTTTTTTAATACAGCTTCCGCAAGTTTTCTGAAAGTAGCCGTTGCGATACAGAATGGTATATGATGTTCTTTCAGAAAGTCCGTGATGCTTATGACATCAGGTTTCAGAGGGATTGTATTCTCATACTGATATGCAACAATATCAGCTATTTCGTCTGAAACTTCACTGATGCTTTTTTTGAGATTAAGAATTGATATAAGAAATCCTGACGACTGTTCAATAGTCATTGATTTGAGCTTCTGGGAGATTTCGGGATTATAAATACCACCATATTTTTCTATAAACTGCCTGTCAGCATCTCCCCATACTTTCATTGAATCTATAAGAGTGCCATCAAGGTCAAATATAACAGACTTTATCAATTTATAATTCATAATTAAAAATCTTTCCCCCCTTTGATTAATTCACAATGCATAATTTATAATTCATAATTATGCATTCTTAATTATAAATTAGTTAATAGATAGTTACTGCCTGTTTTTCAAGTTCATTATAGATTTCCTCGAACCTGTCCATATCATATGTATACTCACCTTTGAGAGGGTCACATACGGTTACAGTTCTGTATTCAAAATCATATCCGGTCAGAAGCATACAGTGTTCATTTTCATACCACCATACTTCTTCTCCGTCATCTTCCATAGTCCACGCCAGATAGTAATTAACATCAACAAGACTCATACTTGCCCATATCACTACAGGGTTATCATTTGATATATAATAAAACAGACTGTCTAAATCTTCTCCAGAGAGGTCATATATTTTAAGGTCACTTTCCATATCATCGAGATATTTGTCAGCAGTATCCATAATTACCGGATAATAACACCCATACCCTGAACCGTTTCTAGGATTTCCTATAAATGCCTCTGAAAAGTTTTCTGTATAGTCATAGTTTATATTAAGATATTCGTCGCATAAGTCCACTTTATCAATATCAAATCCTAAGTAATTAAGAAGCATTGCAAGAGATGTTATTTCACAGCCGGCAGGAAGTTCAGGTTCTTGATAAATCATCTCGGCATCTATATAATAGCTTTCTGGAATTTCGTTTATAATATCATCAGTAACAGGTTTGATTATTCTCGGAATATCTTTTTTTGAAAGGGTGGTAGTTACTGTCGTAGTCTGTACAGATGTAGTAGTAGTTTGTATATATGAAGTCTGAACTGGTATTTTTGTCTGTTCTGTTTCAGCATTTATCCAATTGCTTTTATAGATGTCACAGGAAGACATTGTAATAAGATATAATGCTGTACAGAAAATCAACACGATTTTTTTACTCATAAAAAACTCCTTGTTATAGATTTTTTTTGTTATCCATATAATTAACAGTGACTTTAAAAACCAAAAATGACGAACTTTAAAAAAAACACTGTTATTTTTAACGGATTATCTTGTAATAACAGGAATGAAAATGTATATAATGCATAATTTATAATTCTTAATTCATAATTATACATTCTTAATTATTTAGTCTAGGTCTATGACGAATTTTGAACGATAATCTTTCTGTGCGGACTGAATTTTTGCAAGTGCCAGACCATAAATATCAGATGCTCTTTCTTCAAGTTCAGTGAATCGTTTTGCTTCTGGACTTATTTCAGCCAGTTTTGCCATTGAAGTATGATAAGGAAGAGTAGCTTTCTTTTTTATTTCTGACAATATGTCAAGACCTCTTTCATTTGATGCAAGAATACGTATATATGGCGGAAGTATTTTAACGTCATCTTTGGTAATTCCTATCAGAATATTCATCATAGCACGTCTTATTCTTGCAAGAGTGTAATTTTTAGACTTAACAGTGAATTCAAGTTCATCAAGAGAACCTGACATTTTTGCATTATATATTCTGTTTTCCATACCTGCGGAGATGTCAGCTATATTTCTGAAATCATCTGCGGAAGAAGTACGGAGTTTATACAGAAGAATTCTTTCAAGTCTGCTTATGTCGGCAAGCTCACCTTTGGAGTGTGCATTCTTTATTGCACCTGCCCATAGTGGAGACGTAAACTTTCCTATAGTATGAAATCCGGTTTTAATCTGTTCACGTATATATGAAGCACTTGCGAATCCGTCATCAGAAGCAGTTCTGCTGTCGTGAGGAATGCTTCTGCGTTTTACAGTAAAAACTCCAGTTGTAGGGGAGTATCTGCTCATAGCCTTCATATATTCTATTGCAAGAATATTATTCGGAGATGACATAATAAATCCGGCATTTTCATCATATCTTGTTACTATGGACGAAAGTGCCTTTGGATATGTATATCCCTTTTCCATAAGTTCACGTATATCCTTTGAATTGTTTTTCAAGGACATTTCAACATAGTGAAGAGTATTTGAAAGTTCTGTGACGTTTCCTGATTCACTTCCGAATGATATTTCGTCAACAACTCCAAGTGCATTCATCAGATATACTGCACCTGATGCATATGTTTCGGCAGGTGCAAGACAGTATGCTACTGGAATTTCGATTACTATGTCCGCACCTGATTTTACTGCAAGTCTGGCACGGTCTATCTTGTTCATAATAGCAACATCGCCCCTCTGTACGAAGTTACCACTCATAACAGCTACTATATGTGTAGCCCCGTTCTTTTTTGTTTCCTGAATGTGATGAAGATGTCCATTGTGAAACGGATTGTATTCACATATTATACCGGTTACTTTAATAAAAATCTCCCCCTTATATTTGTATATAATGCACGAAAAATATTATTTCGGGCAAAAAAATGATTAAAAATGTAAAAAACCCCTTGCAATTCATCAGAAAAAGTATATAAT
>CAMWNQ010000099.1 GCA_947175655.1 uncultured Clostridia bacterium
ATACTGAACAACTTGATGATTTTACTCAGAAAACAGGTATTGATATTTCTGGTTATAACTGGTCAGGAATATTTCCCAGTGATTATTATGTTTATTTTGTAGAGATTATAAATGTAGGTCATATGGGTTATGATTTAAAAAAATCCGGAATTATGTGCAAAGGAGAAGCGTTTGAATTTATAGAATCTCCTGAAAGCATAATACCAGAAGCAGATATACAATATGGTGAAGCAATGGACGGTTTCTGTTTTGTTGCTGAATTTCCTAAATATATCGCACTTCAGTACAGGGACGAACAAAATGGAACATATAATGGATTTAATGCGTTGAATTGGATTGAACCATAATATAAAATAAAAAAGGAGAGTTTTAATTTGCAGGATATAGAAAAACAAAGTATGAAGATAATAGAATCAGAACTCGGTAACATCTCCGGATTTTCTGACGCTGAAAAAACTATATTAAAACGTGTAATACATACAACGGCTGATTTTGACTATGTAAAAAATCTTATATTTTCGGAAAATGCAGTTAAATCAGGTATAGAAGCATTAAAAAACAAGGCTGTTATAGTAACTGATACAAATATGACACTTTCCGGAATAAGTAAGCCAGCTTTAAAAGCACTTGAATGCGAAGCATACTGTTTTATGGGGGATTCTGATGTTGCGTTGAAAGCAAAGGAACTCGGAGTTACAAGGGCTGTTGCATCGATGAATAAAGCCTGTGAAAAGTTTGCGGACAGAAATATTATTTTTTCAGTAGGAAATGCTCCTACTGCTCTGATACATATTCATAAGCTTATAGCTGAAAAAAAAATAAAACCCAGTCTTGTGATAGGTGTTCCTGTAGGATTTGTAAATGTAGTTCAGTCAAAAGAAATTATTATGACTGATGATATTTCATATATAGTCGCAAAAGGGAGAAAAGGCGGAAGTACAGTTGCAACAGCAATATGCAATGCTCTGCTTTATCAGTTA
This sequence comes from uncultured Clostridia bacterium, assembly GCA_947175655.1. Taxonomy (GTDB): domain Bacteria; phylum Bacillota; class Clostridia; order Oscillospirales; family Ruminococcaceae; genus Ruminococcus. Next base: position 981 of record CAMWNQ010000099.1, read on the forward strand.
TATGACAGAAATACTGGAGGTATATTATCTTGAATGGTATATTATATGGTGTAAGCGTTGGAACGGGCGATCCTGAACTTATGACATTAAAAGCAGTAAGGATTATAAATAATTGTAATGTTATAGCCGTACCCAGAACAAGTGGAGAAAATACTCTTGCTCTTGATATTGTCAAACAGGTATGCAATATGGAAAATAAAGAAATTATCTGTCTTGATTTCTTAATGACCAGCAATAAAGATGAATTAAGAAAACGTCACATTGAACTTGCAGAAAAATTATATCCGTATCTTGAATCAGGTAAAGATGTTGCATTTATAAGTATAGGTGATATTTCAATATATTCGACATTTTCATACATATCTGAATTTGTTGTGAAAAAAGGATTTGATATTGAAATATGTGCTGGATTATCAAGTTTTTCAGCTATATCTGCAAGACTTAAAAGACCGCTGATACTTGGAAATACCCCGCTTATAGTAATGTCATCATCAAGTAAAGATTTTGAAAAGCTGATAAAAATAGACTGCACAAGGGTTATAATGAAAAGCAGTAGAAATATTTCTAAAATAAAAGAAGAAACAAAAAATCTGAAATTGAAAGTCAATGCAGTATCTTCCTGCGGATTGCCAGATGAAAAGATATATAGTGATGTAAGTTTTGATGATCTGAATGATTCTGGATATTTTACAACAATCATTATAGAGAGTGATAATGATGCTTGAAGAATACATATATCACGGTAAAGAAAAACTGCGGTGCGGATATACTACAGGTTCTTGTGCGACTATGGCATCAAAAGCATCAGCAGAGATGTTTATTACAGGTAAAAATGTTAAGACTGTAAATATACTGACACCAAAAGGAATTAAAGTTCAATCTGAAATACTTGATATTTGTATGAATGATGATTATGTATCTTGTGCAGTAAGAAAAGACAGCGGAGATGACCCTGATATTACGAATAATATTCTGATATATGCAAGGGCTGAGAAAATAAAATCCGGAATTGAAATAACTGGTGGTGAGGGAGTAGGAATTGTTACTGTAAATGGTCTTGACCAGCCATCAGGAGAATATGCAATAAACAGTACCCCACGAAAAATGATATATGAGACAGTAAAGGAACTTATAGAATATTATTCATACAATCACGGAATAAAAATTACTATATATGTTCCTGATGGGCGAAAAATTGCAGAAAAAACTTACAATCCCAGAATAGGCATAGTAAATGGAATTTCAATTATAGGAACAAGCGGAATTGTAGAGCCTATGAGTAGTAAAGCACTTGTTGATACAATAAGAATTGAAGAGAATCTCAGAAAGACAGAGGGCATTAAAAATCTTCTGCTTACACTTGGGAACTACAGTGAAAATTTTCTGCTGGAGAAAATACCTGAAATATTAGACAAATCAGTAAAATGCAGTAATTTTATAGGTGAGGCATTAGATATTGCACTTGAATACGGATTTGAAAGTGTATTGATTGTTGGACATATCGGAAAGCTTGTGAAACTCGGTGCGGGGATTATGAATACACATTCATCTCAGGCAGACGGCAGAATTGATGTATTGATTTCTTGCGGAGTTACTGCTAGAGCTAATATTGATATTTTGCAGAAAGTTTCGGAATGTGTTACAACTGATGAAGCACTTGAAATATTTTTTAAATTCGGATTACTTGATGACATTTCTAAAATTCTTATGAAGAAAATAAATTATTATCTTGATATGAAAGTCAAAGGCAGTATAAAAACCGGAGCATTAGTATTTTCAAATAAGTTCGGGATTATTGGAATGACAGACAGTGCAGGGGATATTATAGAAAAAATTAAAAAGGAGTATCAAGAATAATGGTGAATTTTGTAGGTGCAGGCTGTGGAGCGTCTGATCTGATAACAATAAGAGGAATGAAACTCATTGAAAAAGCTGATGTTATAATATATGCCGGTTCTCTGGTAAATTCGGAACTTCTTGAATATGCCAGACCTGAATGTGAGATATACAACAGTGCATATATGAATCTTGATGAAGTAATTGGAGTTATGGAAAAAGCCGAAGCAGTCGGAAAAATGACAGTAAGGCTTCATACTGGAGATTCAAGTATTTATGGAGCTGTAAGAGAACAGTTTGACCGTCTGGATAAATTAGGAATTAAATATCAGGTATGCCCCGGAGTTAGTTCATTCTGTGGAGCGGCGGCATCTCTTAAAGCAGAGTATACACTGCCTGATGTTTCTCAGACGGTTATTATTACCAGAATGGCAGGGCGTACACCTGTACCGGAATCGGAAGAAATAAGAAAACTTGCAACACACGGTTCAACAATGGTAATTTTTTTAAGTACAGGTATGCTGGAAAAACTTTCAGAAGAACTTATTGCAGGGGGTTACAGTCCCGATACTCCTTCAGCAATAGTATATAAAGCAAGCTGGAAAGATGAGAAAATATGCAGATGCAGAATAAAAAATCTTGCATCAACGGCGAAAGAAAACAATATAACAAAAACAGCTTTGATAATAGTAGGTAATTTTCTTGGGAATGATTATTCTCTTTCAAAATTATATGACAAGCACTTTGAAACTGGATTCAGAAAGGCGGATATATATAAATAATGCGTATAGCAGTTATTTCGATAACAGAAAATGGATTTAAAATATCATGTAAAATATCTGAAAGTCTTGAAGATACATTTTTATTAAAACAGTATTCTTATAAAAGTAAAAGTGAAAATGTAACGGGATTTGAAAGTGTTTCAGAGCTTATAAATAATATCTTTGATATATATGACGGCATTATATTTATATGTTCTGTAGGCATTGCGGTACGTGCTGTTGCATCACATATAAAATCAAAGCTTACTGACCCTGCGGTAATAGTTATTGATGATAGTGGCAGATTTGCAATATCTCTTTTATCAGGACACATTGGCGGAGCTAATGAACTTACACATATAATAGCAGAAAAAATAGGAGCATTACCAATAATTACTACAGCTACTGACAGTAGAGGCAAATTTTCTCCTGATACTTTTGCAAAATCAAATGGTCTTTATATAAACGATATGAACATTGCAAAAATGATAGCTTCTGAAGTAATAAAAGATAAAAAAATAGGTCTTTACTGTGAATATGAAGTAAAAAATATTCCGAAAGAACTTTTGGCTTGCAGTAAAGAAAGTAATTTAAAGTATGGTATATGCATATCCGAGAAGTTAAAGAAGCCGTTTGAAATTACATTAAATCTTATTCCGCAGAAATTTGTTATAGGTACTGGCTGTAGAAAAAATATATCTCCTGATTTGTTTGAAGATTATATATTAAAAATGCTCAGAAAAAATAATATATCGTTAAATGAAATTTACTGTATATCAACGGTTGATATAAAAAAAGATGAGCAAGCAATCATAAAATTCAGTCGTAAGTATCATATATTATTTAAAACATATACAGTTGATGAATTATTGATGCTTGACGGGAATTTTTCAGCTTCTGATTTTGTCAGAAATCATATAGGAGTTGATAATGTCTGTGAAAGGAGTGCTGTTATGGGTGGGAATATGCTCAGGATAAAAAAACAGGCTGAAAACGGTATTACTTTTGCACTTGCAGAACGTGAAATAAATATTGATTTTGAAAGGAAAAGTATATGAAGCTTTATATAGTCGGATTTGGAGCAGGAAGTCACGGAGGAATGACTTTTGATGCTGAAAATGCAATATTAAACAGTGATATTATAGTGGGATATACAAAATATGTTGAAATTATAAAAAATTATTATCCTGAAAAAAAATATTTTTCAACAGGAATGCGTCATGAAACTGAACGTGTAGAAAAAGCTTTTGAACTGGCAAAGAAATACAATGTTTCACTGATATGCAGTGGTGACAGTTCAGTATATGGCTTAGCCGGATTAGCATTTGAAGTAAGTCAGAAATATTCTGAAACGGATTCGGAAATAGAAATAAAAGTAATTGCAGGGGTTACATCGGCTTTAAGCGGAGGAGCAATTTTAGGTTCGCCTATGGGTCACGATTTTACAGTTATAAGTCTTTCGGATTTGCTTACACCTTGGGAAAAAATTGAAAAGCGTATTGAATATGCATCTATGGGGGATTTTGTAATGGCTATATATAATCCATCATCAGAAAAAAGACCAGATTATCTTTCAAAAGCCTGTGAAATAATGCTGAAGTATAAATCTCCGGATACAGTATGCGGATATGTAAAAAATATCGGCAGGGAAGGACAATGCTATCATATAACCACGCTTAAAAAACTTAAAAGCATCAAAGTTGATATGTTCACTACTGTTTTTATAGGTAACAGCGAAACAAAAGTTATAAATAATAAAATGGTAACTCCAAGAGGATATAGAAATGTCTTATAAAATACTTATTTTCGGTGGAACAACAGAAGGAAGAATTCTTGCAGAGTTTTGCAGTAATTCAGATATTCCGGCAGTTGTAAGTGTTACTACAGATTATGGTGCTGACTTAATCAAAAACTTAAAAAATATAGATATTATAACCGGAAAACTTGATGAAAATCAGATAACAGAATATATCAATAAAAATAAATTTAATTTGATAATAGATGCTACTCATCCTTATGCCGTAAATGCAACAGACAATATAAAAAAATCTTGTAGAGTATGTAATATAAAATACATAAGACTTATAAGGGATAAATCAGAAACATTGGGAAAATCTTTTGAAAATACAGATGATGTTATTGATTATCTTAATCAGGATAGCAGACGTATACTGCTCACAACTGGAAGTAAAACATTGCCTGAATTTTTAAAAGTAAATGATTTTTATAACCGTATAGCAATAAGAGTGCTTCCGGCGGAAAATATACTTGAATACTGTACAAATCTTGGATTTGACAAAGAAAAAATTATATGTGAAAAGGGAAGTTTTTCGCTGGAAGATAATATAAGTCATATAAAAAAATTCAAATCTGAGATACTTGTGACTAAAGAAAGCGGTAAAATAGGTGGGTATCAGGATAAAATAAAAGCATCACAGATATGCGGAATAGAAAGCATTACCATAAAACGACCTTTGGAAAACGGATTTGATATTGAAACTGTCAAAAATATTCTGGAGAAAAGATATGGATAAGAACAAAAAAATATATATAGTCGGCACAGGTATGGACGGTCTGAAAACCATAACAGCAGAGGGTCTTAATTATATTAAAAATGCAGATGCAATCATAGGAGCAGAACGGATTTTGAATCTTAAACATTTTGAACTTCTTGAAAAACCTAGTTTTAAGTCATATAAAAGTGAGGAGATATATAAATTTATTTCTGATTCAGAATATACAACATATGCTGTTTTAACGTCTGGAGATAATGGATTTCATAGCTGTGCAAAGAAAATTTT
>CAMWNQ010000100.1 GCA_947175655.1 uncultured Clostridia bacterium
ATTGATATTGATTATGACAACTCAAAGTATATTGTAAATGATATTGATATTTCTGATATGGATGAAAGCCTAGAAGCAAATCTCTACAGTATGTACAATGCACTTTCAAATCTCAAATTTTCAGAAATAGAAAAAAATGCTGAAATATCCGGAGAGCCTGTTATTACTATTGAATATCATCTTGACGAAGATATAAATACTATTATGGAATTTATTCCACGTGATGATGATTCCTACTGGCTGAAAATAAATGATACAGATACAGAATTTATAGTAAGTGATAATTCCATATCCGGAGATTATTCATTTATGTACTGGTATCAAAAACTTACAACTGCAATAGAGGAAGCTTTATTATAATTAAAAAATTTGAAAGGATTACTGCAAACCTATGAGTAAAACTGAAACAATAGAAAATTATCTTGAAACTATCTATATGATAAAGCTTAAAAAAGGTTCTGTACGTTCCATTGATATAAGTGTTGAAATGGGATATTCAAAGCCTACTATAAGTGTTACAGTAAAAAGATACCGTGAAGAAGGATATATCACAATAGATAATGATGGATATATATCACTTACTGAAAAAGGACTTGAAATCGCCGAAAGTACATATGAACGTCACAATGTCATTGCCAATATACTTATGGCTCTTGGTGTTGATGAAGAAACTGCTTTTAATGATTCATGCAAAATTGAACATTGTATAAGCGAAAAGAGTTTTCAGGCAATGAAAGCACATTTTAATCAAATGAAAAAAAAGTAAATTTTTAACGGGTCTGAAACAAAGCATCAGACCCGTATTTTATTCATAAAATATACTACTTTAAAACGCTATTTAATCACATTAAAACATATCCTTTTCTATATATTATCTATATATTATCATAATATTATCACATTAATGCTTATAATAATAAGTATAGAAACAACAAAGAATAATATAAAAACAATAAATAATTCAGAAAGGTTGTGCTTATTATGGCAAATAATTCTTTTTATAACAATGACGAAGAAAGAGAAAACAAAAATTTAAACAATTTCGATAGTTTTAATAACTCACCTGAAAATTCATATTCATATTCTTCAAATTCCGAAATTTCAGAAAAGCCAAAGAAAAAAAGAACCCTCCTTAAGACTATGGCTTTTATAATGTCACTAATTGTAGTAGGTGCAGGTTCTGTTCAGGTATATAAATACATGGAAAAGAGTCCAAAAATTTCAAATATTGAAGATTCAATCTCTGAAAATTCACAAAGCAGTATTTCAGATGAAAGTAATTCAGAAAAAGAAAACAGCACTGCAAATCAACTGAATTCATCAGTTTCTGATTCATCAAAACTTCCAAGCCTTCTTGAACTTGCTTCACGAAAAGACTCTGTACCAATTCCAGATATTGTAGAAAATGCAATGCCATCTGTAGTAGGAGTTTCTGCAACATTTGAATATATTTCACAGTCATATGATATGTGGGGATTCGGAGCACCAACAAATCAGTCAAAAGAAATCAATGGAACAGGTACAGGCATAGTAATGACAAGTGACGGATATATTATAACAAATGCTCACGTTGTATATGATACAAGCGAATACGACTGCGGTTTAGCCACAAGTGTTAATGTTGTACTTTCAGATGAAACTGAATACGAAGCAAAAGTAATGGGCTATGATGTTGAAACTGATATTGCTGTTCTTAAAATAGATGCAAAAAATCTTAAAGCAGCTGAATTCGGTGATAGCAGTGATTTGAGAGTTGGAGAACTTGTAATAGCAATCGGAAATCCTCTTGGATTTGAGCTTTTCGGTTCAGTAACCAGTGGTATAGTATCAGCTGTAAACCGTGAAATAACAGTAAATGAAAAACAGATGAACTTAATCCAGATAGATGCTGCTATAAATTCAGGAAACTCTGGTGGTCCTCTTCTTAACAGCTGTGGTCAGGTAATAGGAATAAATTCAGCAAAGATGTCATCTGGTTATGGTTCTGGTTCAAGTGTTGAAGGTCTTGGATTTGCAATACCAATTTCAGAAGCAAGAGTAATTATAGACGATTTAATCAACTATGGATATGTAACAGGTCGTCCGCAGATAGGCATACAGACTCAGAATGTTTCAGATACAATATCAAGATTTTATAATATTCCAGTAGGCGTATATGTTGTAAGTGTAAGTGAAGGAAGTTCAGCAGAATTTGCCGGAATAAGAGAAGGTGATGTTATAATAGGTGCTCAGGGTGAACCTGTAAAGAATCTTGATGAACTTAACGAAATTAAAAAACAGTACAAAGCTGGCGATCAAATAACCCTTACAATAAGCCGTCAGGGAGAAGATGATGATATAGAAATAACTCTTGTACTTCAGGAAATAACCCCTGACAAAGAATAAAAAACTTTGAAAAATAAAAACAGAATAAAATTGAGTAGAAAAACTAAAATCCCCCGAAAACAGGGGGATTTTTATATTATCTGGTTTTTTTAGACGAAACTTCTTCAAAGTATACAGCAGAAAACGGTGCAAGATTTAGTTTTATTATGCCGTTTTTATCAGAATTGAAGATTTTTCTTTTATATTCATTTTTTCCGCCGTATTTCTGCATATCAGATGCAATAAGAAATTTATACTTTATATTTTTTCCGGAATTTATTTCAAAAGATTTTTGTTCCATACCATTAAAATTAAATACTGCAACTATCTTTTGTTCAGGACATTTTCTTTTCATAACATATATACATTTTTCTTCCTGATGACAGTCAATCCATTCAAATCCTCTTGGGTCATCGTCCCATTTCCACAATGCTTTTTCTTTGAGATAAAGTTTATTTAAATCCTTAATAAATTTATGGAAAGAGTCATGAGTAGGATATTTTAAAATATCCCAGTCCTGTTCACGTTTTTCGTCCCATTCACGGAGCTGTGCAAATTCATTTCCCATAAAATTAAGTTTTTTTCCAGGGTGTGCATACATATACATATACATTGCTCTTGCCTGAGGGAATTTATTATCATAATCTCCGTTCATTTTTTGAGCTATTGTAGCTTTTCCGTGAACAACTTCATCATGTGAAAGAGGAAGTATAAAATGTTCATTATAAAAATACATCATAGAGAAAGTGAGTTTATGATATTCCTGAGGACGAATCCAAGGATATTGTCTGAAATAATCTAGTGTATCATTCATCCAGCCCATATCCCATTTATAGTCAAAAGCAAGTCCGCCCTCGGAATAAGGTTTTGTAATCATAAGATAATTTGTTGAGTCCTCTGCACAGAGAATAGCAGTCGGATGAAGTTCCTTTAATCCCCTGTTCATTTCACGGAGGAACTGAACGGCAATATCATTAACACCTCTGTCGGAATCTCCCTGCCAGTAAATTATACGACTTATAGCGTCCATTCTGAGACCGTCAAAATGGAATACATCAAGCCAGAAATTAGCAGCAGACTGTAAAAAACTTCTTACCTCTCCCCTTGAATGTATGAAATTAAGGCTTCCCCATTCGCTGTGAGTAATATCATTATTCGGATATTCATAAATAGGAGTACCATCATAATTTGCAAGCCCATAACCATCAACAGCAAAATGAACAGGTACAAAGTCCATTATAACACCTATATTATTTTTATGGCATTTATTTACAAGCTCCATAAGTTCAAGTGCCGTACCATATCTTGAAGTAGGAGAGAAAAATCCTGTATTCTGATAACCCCAAGATTCATCACAAGGGTGTTCGCTGAGTGGCATAAATTCTATATAATTATATCCGTTTTCCTTCACGTATGGAATTAATAAATCAGCAATTTCACTGTATGTATACCAGCCGTTCGGATTTTCAGGATTATTTTTCCATGAACCAAGATGTACTTCATATATATTAAGTGGCATACCATGACAATCTGTACGGTTTTCAAGCCATTTTTTATCATCAAATTTAAATTTTGACAGGTCTCTTATTATAGAAGCATTATGCGGTCTGAGTTCCATACCATAGCCATAAGGGTCGCAATGGTCAACAAAATCTGTTTCTGTATGGTATATTCTATATTTATACATCATTCCTTCAACGGCATTGCTTATATAACATTCATAAAACTGCCCGTTTTCAATTTTGGTCATAGGTGTATCCTGCCAGTCATTGAATTCTCCTATAACCGACACTTTAACAGCATTAGGTGCATAAGTTCTGAAAACAGTACCGGATGCGGATATCTTAGCTCCAAGATAATTATAATCAGTAAAAGAGCGTCCGGTATAAAAATCATTTAAATTCATTTTATCCTCCTGTTTGACAAAGATTTATAATTATAGTATAATAATATAAAATAAGTATAATGACATTATAATATAACTTTCTATAATTTTCAACAATCAATTTATATAAAATAGTATAATAATTGACATTTTTTAATAGATGTCGGGAAAGGTCATATTTATGGATTTAAGAGTTATAAAAACACAGAAGAGCATCAAAAATGCTTTTCTCGAACTTAGGAAAAAAAAATCAATAGAAAAAATTACTGTCAAGGAATTATCTGAAATAGCTATGATAAACAAAGCTACTTTTTATCTGCACTATTCCGATATTTACGAACTTGCTGATGAGGTAGAAAACAATACCATTCAGGAAATATTTGATGAACTTCATTATGTTGACAATATTTTTGAATCCACATCAGAATTCACAAAAGAAATTGTAATGGCTTTTTATCGCAGACATGACATAATATCAATACTTTTTTCTGACATACGCTCCGGAAAACTTGTTGATAAGATAGAACAGGAAATGAAAAAATATACTTTGATAAAAAATGATGACTTGGAAAAACAGATGATGCTTACTTTTCTGATTCAGGGTGCTTTTCATACAGCAATAAAATATAAAAATGAAAATGCTGAGAAAGTTTACTCAACACTTTCCGCATTTTCAGAAAAAATCATAAAAGACTACATCGAAAGAAATGCAAAATAATAATTAACACTTTTCTTTGCACCATCATATAATATCATAAAAACTTAATGAGGTGATTTTATATGGACGGTGCGGTACTTACAGCAATACTTATAATTACTGTTATTGCAGTGGCGGAAGGAATTTCACTTTTTTCTGAATGCATCTTCAGGAATAAAAAAGCAAGCTATTATGCATTTATTCCTGTTATATCAAATGATGATACTTTAAGAGAAAGAATTTCACAGACTCTTGAAGAAACAAATGCAGATATAATTTTAATTAACTGCAATGCTGATTCAGTACATACGGAATATTGTGAAAAATTTTGCCTTAACAATGAAAATGCAATTTTTCTTTCTCCGGAAGAACTGGAGAATTATTTTTCAGAATTATTTGCAATGAACAATAAAAAATAGTATAATATAAACGGGCAGTTTTATTGATAACTGTCCAGATATATTATTTCTGAAAGGCTCGTTTATGGAAGAAAAAAATATTAAACTTGAAGGAACGGTTGAAAATGTCATTTACAGGAATGATACTAATGGCTATACAATCATTGATATCGTTTGTGATGATGAACTTATAACGGCAGTGGGTGAACTGGGCAATGTAGAGGTCGGAGAAAATCTTGTTCTTCAGGGAACTTACAAAAATCACTATAAATTCGGATTGCAATTCAATGTTGAATATTGTGAAAGAAAACTGCCGTCTGATTCAGTAAATATTGAAAAATACCTTGCCTCCGGAATAATAAAAGGTATAGGCACAGCTCTTGCAAAAAGAATAGTTGCGGTTTTCGGAGATAAAACATTTGAAGTTATTGAAAAAAATCCTGAACGTCTGAAAGATGTAAAAGGAATATCAGGAAAAAAATACAAGGAATTATGTTCAGAATTTAAAAATCTCCTTGGTCTAAGAAAAATCACCAATTATCTTGCTCAATATGATATAACACTTCAAACTGCAATAAAAGCGTACCAGAAATTCGGAAGTGATTCTTTTGAAATAGTAAAAGAAAATCCATACATACTCTGTTCAGAGGGAATAGAAATGGATTTCAGAAAAGCAGACAATATGGCTTTTCAGGAAAAAATATCAAAAAATTCATCAGAAAGAATAATTGCCGGAATAAAATATATATTAACTGCCAATACACAAAACGGTCATTCGTGTGTTCCGCTTGACAAATTTACAGATACAGCAATTGCATTTCTTGAAATTTCAGAAAATGATTTTTATGATGCATACAGTAAAGCCATAGAAGAAAATGATATTGCTGAATACCAAAAAAATGACATTGAGTTTGTATACCTTTTTGATTATTACAATGCTGAAATGAATATTGCAAATCATTTAATCTTCAAAAAAGATAACGGGAACTGCAATCTGAGTGCAGAAGATATTAATATACTTATGGAT
>CAMWNQ010000101.1 GCA_947175655.1 uncultured Clostridia bacterium
ATTATAAACTGGTTTCCGTCAGGCCTTTCATAGATTATTGTGTGAGTAAAAGAGCTTGAAGCTCGATTTATATTTACAGTTACTGGACTTCCAAAAGTGTTTCCTTCTATGCTTGAAATACTACTTGCTCGTGGTATTGTAGAAAGCCACTCCCCAAACCCTTGTTCATTTGAACTAAGAGGTGCATCAATTGAAATCCAAGCAGACACTTCAAGAAATTTTGAACCGTATGCATTGTGATAAATATCAAGTGTTTTACTAAATAAGGTTATCCCAGAACTAGTAATTTTCTGACTTGACGAAACAGTTGCAGAATAGGTAGTTCCGTTAATTCTACAGTAACAATTCCCTGAGCCATAGGTAGTGTAACCAAAATTTGTCCTGAAAAAGCATACAGAAACAGTGACGTTTGAATAGTTTCCATCTATACTTTGCCAGTTTTGTGAAATAGAAATTGTATAATTAACATAAGAACTACTTGTTGACATATTGCCACTAGTTCCCATTAAATCACCACATTACTTAATTTTTTTAAAACTCAAATTTCCACTTGAACGAGGATAAAAAGCAAAATTTCCTAACTGCAAAGAGTTAAGAAATTCTCCGTCGGTAATATAGAGTTTGTTATCTGTCATATAAGCAACTTCAATTCCGTTTTGCAGGAATGAAATTTTATCGTTACTGATTTTAAGCATTAAATTATTGTTGACTTCACCTAAAATTATGTCACCATCTAAAAAGCGAATGTACCTGATAATGTTATTAAACTGTGCAGCAGAATCCGCATCTAGGTTATTAATTGTTTCAGTCAAAGTGTTGAATTGATAGTTAAAACTGTCATTGGTTTGTGAAAACTGAGTTGATATACTACTTTTATATGTTTCAAAGTCTGTAATTTTAGTATAGAGCTGTGAGACTTGAGCCATAATAGCAGTGCTGTTTTGTTCAAAAGCACTGCTGTTTTCAATAGTTTCATTTGCAATATCGGCTATGCTTCCGTTATTTATATATCCACGTTCAACTCTGTCAATTCGAGTAATGATATTGTCAGTGTTTTTCTTGTTTTCAAGCACTTTGTCTGTAAATGAGAGTGAGTTTTTATTAAGTTCAATTGTTGTGTTTTGTGGGTTTTTAATATCAATCGAAATTTTCTGCAAAAGGTACAAATCATCAATACCATGCGGTTCGCTAAAACACTTTATGTATTCACCAATTTTGAATGCTCCAATTTGCTCATTTGTTAGTTTTAAATCAATAGCTTTAATGGTGATGGAATTTTTAAACTTAACACTGTCAGCAATATATGATATAGCCTTGCTTTGCAGATTTTCAGGTTTTGTCACATCATTCCACTTCACAACTTCATAGATTGCACCATAACTTTTAGCAAGAGTTTTGTTTAAAATATGGTCTCCTGTTTTTATAATTCCTTCAAAAAGCGTACCATCCGGCAAACTTTCAATTGTTAAATACTTGTCTGTTTGATTGCCATCATCATCCTCAAGCTTTGCACCAAGTGGAATGATTCCAGTTTTGATGTCACTTCCGCTAGCTTCCTGAGTTAAGTCTATGAGATTTTCTCCGAATTCAATTGTTTGAGTACAAATTAGTTTATTGCTTGATTTTGTGCCGTCATTTGTGAAATCTTCAAGATAATCAAGGATGTTTTCACCATCAATTTCTTTAATAACCAAATATCCACCATGAGTGTCTAAAAGTCTAGATTTGATTACTTCCCAGGCACTTAAAAACTCAATGCTTGAGCGTGCAAGATAGTTGTTTTGGTCAGTTACTGTTACTGTCCCAAGCTTTATCTTTTGAAAATCTTTTGCCTGCTCATTGTGGCATTTTAGCACCCATTTTAAAAAATATTCAACGACGTTGTCATTGTCATAATCTAAATCTTCAAACTGTTTGTCATTTGGAAAATCAAAAGGTCTGATAACAGTATCAAGCAAGAAAGCAAGAACTCCCTCACAAACTATATTTTTTTCGTTATGAAAACCAATTTTAGAAGTTATGACACGACCTTTAAAAAGCAAATTATCATCACGATACATTTTAATAATCGAACTTAACTTTGAAATATTGTTATAGTATGGATGGTTTGGATGAATAACAAATGAAAGTTCTGAAACTGCATTTAACTCCTGTTTTAAAGATGGATTTTCAACTTGCAACTCATTAAACTGTGAATCATAAAGACAATAATCATCGCAAAAAATTACATATCTCATTAAATTTCACCTTCTTGAAATGTTAATGTCGCATTTCCGCTTGATATTAGTCTATTGACGCCACAAATAAGCTTTATAGCTCTAAGATGTGTTCCTGCGCTGTATGTTTTTGTGTTTATTGTGATTTCAAATTCATTCACTAAGTCTGCAAAAACTGTCATTCTTGAATTGTTTAATATATTTGTGCCGGTAGTGATATTTTTAGTTGTAATTGCTTGCTTGTACTTATAAGGCTTGCAGTCACAACAAATAACTATTTTTCCAAGCCTTGCATTTGAGTTATATTCATCAATAAAACATCTTCCGATATAATAAAAGTTTGGGTCAGACCAAATGGATATTTTCATTTTTTGTCCATGCAGAAATGATGATATATCTTTCATTTTAGCTTGCCAATCGGTAATTTTTTCTATGCTTTCAAATGTGAATTTTAATGTTCGATTGTTGTATTTTACTTCTCCAAAACTCTCTGATAAATCAAGGTTTCCGTCCATTCCTTCAATATCAACTGTATATGTCTTAGGTGGCGGAATTCCAATATTTTGTTCGGTTAGAATCACACCAAAATCTGTATAGCTGTGCTTTGTAACGCTAGAATTTATTGATGTAAATTTTACTCCATCTGAAATTTTCATCTTCCACGCTCCCGGTTATTTTGAATTCTTGCAAGTTCATTGTTAATTGAAGGTGTTAATTCCCCGACTAAAACACCAGTATCAAGACAAATCTGACGGTTTCTAAGCTCTGGTATGTAATCTTGCAAGAAATAAAAAATTGAATCAAGTTTTGTTGATATATTCTCATTTGTGTTTTCAATTGCATATTTAAATTTGTCAATTAAACTTACTGATGATCTTTGCATGGGCGACACATATTGCATGTAATCCATAGAATTTGCAGCATTTACTGCCATGTTTAGGTCAGTATCAAAATCTGTTGGTATTACTCTTTGCATTTGCTTTGATACACTTTTCATTGACGACATGAAACCTTCACCAACTCCTAGTGCCATATTTTTGCCGACTTGTTCCTCAAATACTTTCGATGGTGAGTGTATTCCAAGTGCATCTTTAATGCCTTTTAAAATATTTTGTGCAAACTCTTTCACTTTGCTTGTAATCCAACCAATTGCATTTGAGATACCATTCCAAATACCTTGTACAATACTCTTACCTATGTCAAGCATTTTCCCGGGCAATTCACAAATTGTGTTCCAAATTCCATTAACTAGATTTAGTGAAGCTTCTTTTCCTTTTGAGACTAACTTGCCACCCCAATCTACAACTGCAGAAATTGCTCCTATAATCCCATTCCATATCTTTCCAGGCAATTCTTTTATGAAACTAACACTTGAATTTACAAACTCGCATGACTTGGTAATACCGGTATTTACAAGATCTACAAAGAATGTTCCCACTTTGTTTGCAGTATCACACAAAAAAGTCCATATTTTGTTTGGCAATTCTGAGAAAAAGGTTAACACTTGTCCTATAAATTCTGGAATTTTAGTAATTGCAAAGTTCCATAAATCAATGCTCCACTTAATTAAAGTTCCTATTGCTTAACCAAGTGCATAGCCAATTTTCTCCGGCAGTTCATTAAACCATTGTCCAATATCTGCTATGAGTTGTGGTATTGTCTCTGTAAAAAATGCAACTAATGTGTTCCAAGCTTCTGGTATTGTTACTGTAAAGAAATTTAATATAGCTTCCCATGCTATAGAAAATGCACTGCATAATGTTTCCCAAAGACCAATCCAAAAATTGCGAAAATCTTCACAGTTATTCCATAAAAGAATAAATCCAGCTACAAGTGCAGCAATTGCTGCTATAATCAAACCAATTGGATTTGCATTCATTGCTGCATTGAAAAGCCATTGAGCTGCTGTCACTGCATTTTGTGCAACTGTTAAAGCTATTTCTTTAACCCTCATAAAGTCTAAATTTGATGCAACGTCTAAAATTTTACCACCAAAGTTTTTCATTTGACCTATTAAACTGCCTATTTCTCCTGCAAATTTTACTGCCTTTATTGTGACCATAGTAGCTGCTATGCCGCCAAGTGCAACTGCAACCAGTCCGGAATTATCCACAAGCCATGAAATGAAGTCCATAAGCTGTGGTAATAAGTTGACAACCATTTCACCTATTCCATCAATTATAGTGCCAGCACTTTTTGATAGCTTGTCGAGTGCATCTTTTAAAACTCCCGATTCACTGGCTTTTTGAAAAAATTCAGTTAGCTTTGAAACAGCATTTTTGAGTGGCTCTTGTATTTTATCGTAAAGAGTTAAACCAATTTCTGTAAATGTGTTTTTAAGAATTTGCACTTTGCTTTCAGTAGTCTCATATCTTTGCTGTGCTTCTTTAGTGAGAGCTGCGTTCTCATTCCAAGCCTCGTTTGATGTATTTATTGCATCTGAAAAAAGCTCGTTTGCGTTTGTTGCTCTAAGCAATGCATCTCTTAGCCTTGTTTCACTGATTCCCATATCGTCTAAAAATTTGAGTGCACTCTCGTCTTTTAAATTGCCAATTCCTGAAATAAACTTAGTTAATGCACCAGTTGCATCTTCTTCAAAACATTTCTTAAATTCTGCTGTTGACATTTCTGCAGCTTTTGCAAAATACTTCAAATCTTTGTTGCCGGTCTCGCAAGCATTCGCCATCATTATTATTGCTCTTGAAATAGCTGTCCCACCACCTTGTGCTTCAAGGCCTAATGATGATAATGCTGCAGCAACTCCTAAAATATCTGCTTCAGTCATGCCAACCTGTGAACCAGCTGCTGATATGTTAAGTGCCATTTGTGTAACTTCTGATTCTGTTGTTGCAAAATTGTTGCCAAGCGCTACTATAGATGATCCAAGCCTGTTAAAGTTTTCTTGGTTCATGCCGGTTATGTTTGCAAGCCTAGCAAGGGCTGTTGCAGCTTCATCTGAACTCATGTTTGTAGCAACACCTAGGTTGGCCATTGTTTCGGTGAAAGAAAGAAGATTTTCATTCTTGATTCCAAGCTGCCCTGCTGCTTCAGAAATTGCAGAAAGTTCAGATGCTGTTGTTGGCATTTGTGCTGACATTGAACGAAGGCCCAATTCAAACTGCTTGAATTCTTCGTCTGTTGCATCAACTGTCTTTTTAACACCAGCAAATGCACTTTCAAATTCTATGCCACTTGATGTAATGGACTTTACTGCACTTACAAGATTGCAACTAAGCATTTTAATTGCATCTGAGGCTAAATTTGCAATTACACCTTTCATAACAGTAAAGCCTTCACTTAAATTTGATGTTGCACTTTTGGTGCTATTCATCTCATCGCCGAGTTGTTCTGTTGCTTTTTCTGCAGCATTTAGATTATCTTTGTTTTCTTTTATATCTTTGTTTAAAGACTTTATTTTTAAAGCAAGACTTTTGGCTTCACTGCTGTTTTTACCCTGTTCAAGAACCACATTTTTATATTGAGTTTGAAGTGATTTTAATTTGTTACCTTGCTCTGACAATTCAGCATTTAGTCTGTCAAGTGGAGTTTGAGATTTGGTTATTTCTGAATTGACTTTGCTTAGGCTGCTCTGCATTTTTGAAAGCTCTGCCTCAGCCTTATTAAGTGAAGTTTTCCAGTTATTTGTGCGTTTATCATTTTCACCATACTTTTCACTTGACTGTTCCAAAGCATCCTTTAACACTTTGATCTTATCTTTTTGTTTTTCAATTTGCTCATTTAGAATTTTACTTTGTGATGAAAGAGAAGAGGTGGATTTATCATTTTTAGAAAATTCGGAAGTAACCTTTCCCATCTCACTTGCAAGAACTTTTAAATCTGAATTAATCTGTGAAATTGCCTGTCTGTATGCTTTTTCACCCTCAAGTTTTATAGTTCCACCAAATGTATTTGAGCCCGTCACTTTTTCTCACCTCCTCAAAATGAACATAAAAATACCTCTAAAGTAGATTTTGTTTGCTTATCTAC
>CAMWNQ010000102.1 GCA_947175655.1 uncultured Clostridia bacterium
GATAAAGCTATGCTTTTAAAATCCCTGAATGGCAAAAAAATGCTTGCATATTTAAAAGCATATGGTACTGATTATGATTTCTGCCGTTTTTACAGAATCGAAAATAAAAAAGGAGTTGGATTTATGTTTATGATAAATTCAACACTTATAATATGCAGTGATGATGATATTTATGACGATGAAATTCTTCATTTTGTAAATATGAATATGCCGTTCAGAATAGAAGGTTCAGGACAGATTATAGAAAAACTAAAAGATATGTTAAATACAAATTATCAGGTTCTGAACAGAACTGTATTTGAAATGATACCTGATGAAAATACAAAAAATTTCAACGAACTTCAGGTTGAATTCAATCCTGATTTTAAAGAAGTATACGAAATATTAAGCGAAGGATTTCCGAATATTTCCGATTTTGGATTATGGTATACTGATACTTCTCACAGATGCCGTCACGGAGTAAGCAAAATATTCACCTATAAGGAATCCACAACAGCATCAATCATATTTGATATTGAAAATGATGTGCTTGTAGGACAAGTTGCTACAAAGATAAAATCTAGAGGAAGCGGATATGCAAGAGAATTTTTAAAATGGCTGGCAATGTTTCTGAACAATCTGAATAAAAAAGCATATCTTATGGCTCTTGATGTAAGAGTAAGTTTCTACCGTGAAATAGGATTCAGAGAAATAATAAAAGAAATAGTTCTTGAACGTCAGGACATTGAAAAAGAAAGTATTATGAAAGGAAAACTTACAGATGAATCATAACAGTATTATAAAAAATATGTTCAATTTTGATGAAAGACTTGTAAAACTTGCTGAAAAGGCAGAGGAAAACTGTTCCGAAAGCTTTAAAGTGTTTGAAAAAACAGCTGAATTCAATGGTGCAAAAGTTTTGAACGCCTTTGCAGAAAACAGAATCAGTGAATCCTGTTTTTATGGAAGCACCGGATATGGATATGGTGATATAGGAAGAGATGCTCTTGATAAAGTTTATGCTTCTGTTATGGGTACTGAAGATGCCCTTGTAAGATATAATTTTGTATCTGGTACTCACGCTCTTTCAGTAGCTCTTTTTGGAGTACTCAGAAAAGACGATTTGCTTGTATCAATAACCGGAAAGCCTTATGATACTCTTGAAGAAGTCATAGGAATAAGTGGTAATGCCGGAAATGGTTCTCTTATGGATTATGGCATCCAATACTCTCAAGTAGATTTAAAGCCTGATGGTGTTCCGGATTATGACCTGATTACTGAAAAGGTAAAAAATGCAAAAGTAGCATATATACAGCGTTCAAGAGGTTATTCTTTAAGACCGGCATATACTGTGGATGATATTAAAAAAATGATTGATGCTGTTAAAAAAGGAAATCCTGATGCTATTATAATGGTTGATAACTGCTACGGCGAATTTGTTGAAGACTATGAGCCTACTCACGTTGGTGCTGATGTTATAATAGGCTCTCTGATAAAAAATGCTGGAGGCGGAATAGTAAGAACAGGCGGATATATTGCAGGACGTGCTGATTTAATTGAAAAATGTTCATATCGTTTGACCTGTGTAGGAATGGGTAAGGAAGTTGGCTGTACTCTCGATATGAATCGAGAAATGTTTCTTGGATTCTTTCTTGCTCCTGATGTGGTATGCAATGCTAAAAAGACATCAGCTTTTGCAAGTGAATTATTTACAATGCTTGGTTTTGAATGTTCCCCGAGAAAAGATGAAAACAGAGGAGATATTATAACTGCTGTAAAGCTCGGTAATGAAAAACTTCTTACTGCTTTTTGCAGAGGAATTCAGAAAGGAGCTCCTATAGATTCATTTGTAACTCCTGAACCTTGGGATATGCCAGGATATACTGATAAAGTTATAATGGCTGCCGGTGCTTTTACAATGGGAGCTTCAATAGAACTTTCAGCTGATGCTCCGATACGTGAACCATTTGCTGTATGGATGCAGGGCGGTATTACTTATACAAGCGGTAAACTTGGTGTAATGCTTGCGGTTCAAGAAATGATTAATGAAAATCTTATTAGTTTTTAATATTTTAATTTCGAGATGATTTTTTTATGAATAATACTTTTATCAGAAATCTGGTTTTTAGCCTTAATACAACTATACCTGTATTTCTTATGATGATATTCGGCTGGTTTATGAAAAAAGCAAATCTTTTTGATGAACATACAACATCAAAAATCAATCAGTTTGTATTTAAAGCACTTCTTCCGGCGTTATTGTTTATGGATTTGTCAACAGCTGATTTCCAGTCGGTCTGGGATACAAAATTTGTACTGTTCTGCTTTTTTGCTACATCTTTCAGTATAATGATAGCCTTGTTACTTTCATTGACTCATAAAAATAAAAATGAACGAGGTGAGATAATACAGGCATCTTACAGAAGCAGTGCGGCAATACTGGGTATTGCATTTGTAAAAAATATATATGGCGAAGCAACTATGGCGGCCCTTATGATTGTTGGAACTGTTCCTCTTTATAATATTATAGCTGTTATAATTCTCTCTCTTTTCTCACCCGATAAAAACAATAAAAAATTAGACAAAAAGGCTTTATTCATTAAAACGATAAAAGATGTAATTACAAACCCGATTATATTAGGTATAGCTGTTGGTATGCTTTGGTCTGTATTGAAAATACCACAGCCTGTTATATTATCAAAGTCTGTTTCATATCTGGGAAATATGGCTACTCCCCTTTCTCTCATAGCACTTGGAGCATCATTTAAATTTGAAGATGCAAAATCAAAAATAAAAACTGCTTCCGGAATAGCTTTTATTAAACTTCTTATGTTTTGTATGATATTCCTTCCCATTGCAATTTATTTTGGATTCCGAGACGAAAAACTTATTGCCATACTTGTAATGCTTGGCAGTGCTACTACTGGAAGTTGTTTTGTTATGGCTAAAAATATGCATCACGAGGGAACTATTACTGCGTGTGCTGTTATGATTACAACCTTATGCAGTTCCCTTACTCTTACAATATGGCTTTTCATTCTTAAAACCTTAAATTACATATAAAGTGAGGCTGATTATATTATGAATCTGACATTTACAATAACACAAAGCGAATTATCTGACCTTCTCTTAAATATCTCACCTATTCGACCTGTTTTTATATGGGGTGCTCCTGGTATCGGAAAATCTGCACTCGTTCAGAAATTTGCAGATGATGTCGGTATGCCCTGTGTATCACTTTTAGGAAGTCAGCTAGCACCTGAAGATATTATCGGCATACCTCAGATAAAGGGAGATACTTCTGAGTTTATGCCTCCTAAAATGATAGCCCGTAAAGATCCTTATGTTCTTTTTTTAGATGAACTGAATGCCTGCTCTCAGGAAGTTCAGAAAGCATTTTACAGTCTTATTCACGAAAAACGTATCGGGGAATATCATCTTCCAAAAGGAAGTGTTGTTATAGGTGCAGGAAACCGTTCACAGGACGGTGCTATTGTAAAAACAATGTCTTCAGCACTTATTAACAGAATGTTTCATGTACAGCTTGTAGCAGATTCACAGCAATGGCTTAACTGGGCATACGAAAATGAACTTCACCCGTGGGTCATTGATTATATAACACAGCGCCCTGACCATCTTTTCTCCGAACCGCCTAAAACAGAAGAACCCTATTCAACTCCACGTTCATGGCATATGCTCAGTGACGCTTTAAAAGAATATGGTGCAGGTGAAAAAGATATTCCAGAAAGAATTCTAAAGATACTTGCTTATGGTTCTGTATCTTCAAGCCACGCCGGAATGTTTCTTGCATTTGTAAAACAGCT
Source organism: uncultured Clostridia bacterium (assembly GCA_947175655.1). Classification (GTDB taxonomy): domain Bacteria; phylum Bacillota; class Clostridia; order Oscillospirales; family Ruminococcaceae; genus Ruminococcus. Next base: position 3,804 of record CAMWNQ010000102.1, read on the forward strand.
TGGAAATAAAAATCTTCTCAGCCAAATAATAAAAGGGGATGCAAGGTGGCCGTCTGCTCCTGAAGAACGTGATATACTTTATTTTGTATCTCAGAGTTTCCGTGCAAAACTTCTTATGGAACTTCCAGAAGATAAACAAAAAATGGATAAAAATACTCAGTTCTTAACTCACCGTGCAAAAGCTCTTATAAAAGATTTATCACATATCAATCTCGAACTTGCACAGATGATAGTTTCCTCTGATGAAGGGAAAGTCCTTCCGGAGTGGTTTATGATTGAGATAGTCCGAGATTTGCCAAGACTTATAAAAAATGACAGGTAAAAATCTATGGCTAAAAATAAAAAATCCGAAAATAAAATTTCAAAAAATGAACAACAGCTTAATGATGGCATAGAGCTTATAGAACAGCACCCTCTTTTCAGCAGACTACGTTTTTATCCGCAAATAGTTTCAAAAGACAGATTGGGGAAAAATGTAACTGCAAAAGTTTCATCATCAGGCGATATATATTTAAATAAAGATTGCGACCATATGCCTAAAGAATGGTCTTATATCATATCTCATTGTATGCTTCATCTTTCTTTAGGGCATTTTGATGCTGAACGTATGCCGGGATATTTTCAGAAAATATCCGAAACAAAAGAACAATGGCGTGTATCATGCGATATAAAATTATGGAATATGGCTTGTGATATATTTGTAACACGTTTTCTGAATGACATAAAATTTGGTTCTTCATATGCTGATATTCAGGCACTTAATAAGTTCTCTTCAGCATCAAATGAACTTAAAATTTATGAGTATCTTCAGAACAATCATATTTCTTCTGAAACCAATATCTTTGGTACAGCCGGAATCGAAAATACAGATATGGTAGGTCTCGAAAATCCGATTACCTATGATAACGGACATAAAAACGAATTTACAACAAGATTTGCTTTTGCTCTTGCCGACTCTGTACGTTCTGTAATAAATCAGGCTGGAAGCAATGATGAAAATACAAACCGGCATAAAAATATTGCAGATGAAGCATCACTATGGTTTATAAATCATTATCCCCTGCTTGGCGGAATAGCGTCAGGATTTAAGATTATTGATACAAGAACTGATTATTTTAAATTTGATGACATTGAAATAGCTGCTATAGATGTCACAAAAGGTGAAATATATGTAAATCTTTCTGCTGGATTTACTTTTGAAGAATGGAAATTCATACTTGCTCACGAATATCTTCACGCTGGATTACAGCATCATGCAAGAAGACAGGGTCGTGATTTTTATCTCTGGAATGTTGCCTGCGATTTTTTAATAAATGGCTGGCTTAAAGAAATGCATATAGGAATAATGCCAAATACAGTTCTTTACGACGAAAATCTTTCAAATCAGTCAGCAGAAGAAATTTATGATATGCTTATTAATAATATCAGAAAAAATTCAAAACTTAAAACGTTTAGAGGATATAATAAAGGCGATATTATTGATAATGGTTATAATCCTGATAGTTCAAAGCCTACAAGTTTAGATGAATTCTGTAGAAATGCTCTTCAAAGCGGTCTTGAATACCACGTATCAGAAGGCAGAGGCTATATTCCGGCAGGACTTATCGAAGAAATAAAGGCACTTGCAATGCCTCCGATTCCTTGGGACGTTGAACTTGCAAAATGGTTTGATGTATGGTTTACTCCTATTGAAAAACATCGCTCCTATGCAAGACCCAGCAGACGACAAAGCAGTACACCTGATATTCCACGTCCAAGCTGGATTCAGTCTGATGTGTCAGAATCAAGCAGAACTTATGGAGTAATTATTGATACTTCAGGTTCTATGTCATCAAAAATGATAGGCATTGCTCTTGGTGCAACAGTAAGTTATTCCGTAGCTAAAGATGTTCCAATGGTAAGAGTAGTATTCTGTGATGCTGATGCATATGATATCGGATATGTTTCACCAGAAGATATTGCCGGAAGAGTTGCTGTTCAGGGCAGAGGCGGTACAATTTTACAGCCAGCTGTTGACCTGTTGGAAAAAGCAAAGAATTTTCCTAAAGATGCACCTATTCTTATTATAACTGATGGATATATCGAAAATAATCTTAAAATACATCACAATCATGCTTTCCTGATACCACAAGGAACTAATCTTCCGTTCAGACCTAAAGGAAAAGTATTTTATTTCTAATAAATATAAAATCAGAGATTTATTAAAATCTCTGATTTTTTTACATAAAAATATCCGCCCGTTATCTAAAAAGACAACGGACGAGTATTAAAATATTAAATTAGAGAGGCTTAATTATTTAATGGGAAGTTCATTAATTATCTTTGCAAGATATTGTTGAACTACAA
>CAMWNQ010000103.1 GCA_947175655.1 uncultured Clostridia bacterium
TAATTTTTATAACTATCTCGTCAACCGACGGTAAATATTTCATCATTGAATTTTTTAAAATACTCACTCTGTTTTTTTATACCGTCATTTTCCTGTGATAAAAATACTCTCTGAAATAAAACTTCACAGTTAAATATTGTATCATAGTTTATTTCTTCGGGATAAAAATCAGCAGGTCTGGGATTTATAGGTAGAAATTTAAATGCATTCCTGACCTGTGCATAATTAGGATAACGCATATCTTTTCGATAATGCAATTGTAAATGTTGAACAAAAAGCATAAATATTCTCCTTATTCTTTAACAGGACGGATTTTTTTAATATCCGTCCTGCATTTATATTATTCAATTAATCAACAAGAACTGGATTGAAATCTTCTTCCCAAGGCAGACCCCATTTGTTAAGAGCTTCCATAAATGGGTCTGGGTCGAATTCCTCAATATTATATACTCCGGCTTTATTCCAAGTACCATTTATAATCATCATAGCACCTATCATTGCCGGAACGCCTGTAGTATATGAAATAGCCTGTGAACCTACTTCTTTATAGCATTCCTGATGGTCACATATATTGTAAAGATAATAAGTTTTATCTTTGCCGTCTTTTTTACCTCTGAAAATACAGCCTATATTTGTCTTTCCTACAGTTCTTGGTCCAAGTGATGCAGGATCAGGAAGTACAGCTTTTAAGAATTGTAATGGTACAATTTCTTTTCCTTCATACATTATAGGTTCTATTGATGTCATTCCAACGTTTTCAAGACATTTAAGATGTGTAAGATAGCTTTGACCGAAAGTCATAAAGAAACGTATTCTTTTGATGCCTTTTATATTGAGTGCGAGAGATTCAAGTTCTTCGTGATGGAGAAGATACATATCCTTTTCACCAACACCCTTGAAATTATATACACGTTTTATTTCCATTGGTTCAGTTTCAACCCATTTGCCGTCTTCAATATAACTTCCTTTTGCTGATACTTCACGGATATTTATTTCAGGATTGAAATTTGTTGCAAAGGGATAACCGTGGTCACCACCATTGCAATCAAGAATATCAATATAATTGATTTCGTCAAATTCGTGTTTCATAGCATATGCAGAAAATACTCCGGTAACTCCAGGATCAAAACCACTTCCAAGAAGTGCAGTTATACCAGCTTTTTCAAATTTTTCCCTGTATGCCCACTGCCATTTATATTCAAATTTTGCTGTATCAAGAGGTTCATAATTTGCTGTATCAACGTAATGCGTTTTAGTAGCAAGGCAGGCATCCATTATGGTTAAATCCTGATAGGGGAGTGCAAGATTAAGTACAACATCAGGTTTATAGCTTTCAATAAGTGCAATAAGTTCATCAACATTATCAGCATTTACTTGCGCAGTTTCGATTACAGTCTTAGTAGTTGGCTGGAGCTTCTCTTTGAGTGCATCACATTTTGACTTTGTACGGCTTGCTATCATAATACCCTCAAATACTTCGCTGTTCTGACAGCATTTGTGAATTGCTACAGAGGCAACTCCTCCGCAACCGATAATCATACATTTTTTCATTTTTACATCTTCCTTTATATTAATATATATTATATTTTTGAAGGGAAATTAATATTTCCTGCATACAGATTTGTATTATATGCCATTTCAAATTCTTCTTTTGAAATTATTTCAGCATAAAATTCATCTTCTTTGTTTATTTCTTCTGCTGTTGGTATAGGTTCTTCTGTTATGAACTCAAAATCTTCTTCAATAACTGGTATAGATTTCCTGTTTTTGAAAACTTCTGTCATTCTTGTTGCATATCTTTCATTTTCCAAATCTATTTCATAGAAAATAACAACAGGGTCTTCATCACAGATATATTCCCAGTAAAATTTCATATATTCAAATTTTTGCATATAATTAACAGCAATCCCAGTTATAGAGAACGTCACTGAAATCAAGATTTTTGAGTTTTTCACTGTTTATAAAGAAATTTCCTATTCCGCAGTCACCCCAAAGAACCTTGTCGCCCTCTGAACTGCAATCACTGTCAAGCTGGAAAAGAAGAAAGTCATAATTATTACCGTTTTTCATATATTCTCTTGGGTCATTCTGAGTAAAAGCGGGAAAACCTCCTGCTTTATGACCAAAATTATCATTTTCGTCATCTTCACAATCTTCATCATCATAATAAATATCATCAATAATATCAGTAAATTCCATACTAAATTCACCCTCAACCGGCAAATCGGATTCATTATCAAATTCATTTTTTACAAATTTACTTGATACTTCTTCTTCAGTAACACTTTTATCAACCTCACTATAATAAATGATTCTGAAAGTGTCCTGATTTGTCTGGTTGTCAAAATCGAGACCTATAACATCATCATTTAAAATCCAGAATTGCAAAAGTCCTCTTTCAGGAAATTCATCAAGTTTTACTTCTGAACAGTCAATCTGTGCAAGCAGTCTTAATTGATTGCCTTTGCTGTCTTTTGGGAAATCTGCATCATGCGGAATATATCCCAGACCGCCTGCCTTACTTTCAAAAATAGATGGTTTAGTTTCAGTAAGTTTAATTTTTATACACGGTTTTGTATTTTTTGTATTTGACATTATAAATTCCTCCTAACAACAATCAGCATAATAAAAAATATCGCTGAAATCACAATTTTTAAGTTTTTCACTGTTTATGAAGAAATGACCTATACCAGCATCGCCCCACATTATTTTTTGCTCATGACGTTTAAAGTCACTTGATAACTGTAGAAGCTGGAAATTATATTTTTCCAGTTCTTCACCCTCTCTCGGTTCAAACTGACAGTAATCGGAACTTCCGCCTATTTTATGCCCATATGATGAATCTATGCTGTAAAGAATCGTGTTAAGTATATCAAATGGGAAATCATAAAGACTATTGATTTTTTCATCTGAAAGTTCATTATAATACTTGCAGAAAAGCTTTTGATATTCGTTTGAACGTGTTGGAATAGTTTCAGTGCAGGGATAGAATTCAACTCCGAAAACACCTTTTACCGGAAAATACTCTTTTTCATATTCAGTCATTTCAGAGATTTTAGCAGATATATCATTTTTGTTTACGGTTTCATCTATTGTATCATAATATATTACTCGGTAACCGGCTTTATATCCTGCTATTTCCATTCCCCATACTTCATTAGCAGAAATCCAGAACTGCAAAATTCCTTTTTTTGGAAAAATATCACAGCCCGTTACATCAGAGCATCTGATTTGCATCAGAAGTCTTAACTGAATGCCGTCACCATCTACCGGAACTTTAAAATCTTTCGGCATATATGGTATACCGCCAACTTTACTTTCAAAAATTGTAGGATTGTTATTATCAGTAAGTTTAAATCTTACTGATGGTGTTGTACCACATTCACTAAGAACTTTTTCGGCTGTTTTTAAAGCAATATCCAGATTTCCTTTTACTTTACTCATAATATAATCTCCTTTATTTTCAAATCAGGAACAGTCCCAGACTAAATAAGCATTTTCAAAATTACGGTTTTTCAGGTCTTTACGTGAAATTTTAAATCTTCCAACACCTGCATCACCCCACTTTATAATCCTTTGAATTATTATAATGGCTGTCAAGTTGAAAAAGTACGAATTCTTCTTCATCTGATTTCATATCAATATTGCTTACATAAGTAGCATATTTCGACCAGTGAAGTGAAGTATCATAATTTTCAGGTCTGTATCGTAGATAGTCTGTAAGCTGTGTTGAAATTTCATAACCGCCTATTTTAGTAAAACCAGTATATGCATCGTCTCTGTAATCTATAAAAATATCATAAACTTCTTCGTCTGCATCTTCAGGTATTGAAATAAATTCCCCTGAAAGTTCAGTGTAATACTGACAGAACAGTGCTTCTATACGATAATCAAAATGTCCCATTGATTCAGTATCTTCAACAAATTCCATTCCGTATTCGCCATTGACTGGAAATGAACCGTCTTTACCTTCTGTATAATCTTGAATTCTGGGAAGTATATCTTTTTCATCAAGCGTATAATCAATATTTTTATGATAAGCAACCTCATATTCTTCCCACATAAAATCCACTGTAAGCCAGAACTGGAGTATGCCGGAATGCGGATAATCTTCAAGAGGAGTCAAATCCTTGCAGTTAATCTGTGCAAGGAGACGCATCTGCCTGCCGTTTTTATCTTTCGGAATCTCCATATCTTTTGGAAGATACGGAGTGCCTCCGATTTTACTGTCAAATATTGTAGTTTTTTCATCTGTAAGAGCTATGTTAAGAATTGGCACGGTAGTTTTTTTAATGAGTTTCTGTATAGCAAGTTCAGCATATTCTTCCGGTTTTAATCTGTTCATAATATATCACATCGTTTTATGACATAGCAAGAAGGATTTCTCTTATAATCTTACAGGCTACTGCTGTAGAAACTCCTGACTGGTCATACTGCGGACTGAGTTCATTTACATCACATCCGACTATATTTAAATTACTGCACACAAGCGTTACAGCCTTACGAAGTTCATCAAAAGTTACTCCTCCTGCTTCCGGAGTACCTGTACCGGCAAATATTGACGGGTCAAGTACATCTAAATCCAGAGTAAAATACACATTTTTTTCTTTTAATTTTTCAACAGTTTCAGCAAGTGAATCAAAGTTGAATTTATTCATAAAAGTATGATGCTTTGCAAACTTGAATTCTTCTCTGTCACCGCTTCTTATACCAAACTGATATATTTTACCATCACCAATTATATCGTGGCATCTTCTTATTACACAGGCGTGTGATAATTGCTGGTCAAGATAATCATCACGCAAATCAGCATGTGCATCAAAATGAACTATATATAAATCATCATATTTTTCTGATACTGCCATTACTGCTCCAAGAGTAACAAGATGTTCTCCACCAATCATAAACGGGATTTTATTATCATTCAAGATAATTTCAGTACGTTCTTTTATATCATCCAGAACTCTTTCAGTATTACCAAAAGGCAAATCCAAATCACCGCTGTCAAAATAGCAATAATCAATCATATCCTTATCCTGATATGGACTGTAAGTTTCTATTCCGAAAGATTCATTTCTTATTGCAGACGGTGCAAATCTTGTACCAGGGCGGAAACTTGTAGTACCATCAAATCCAGCACCAAAAAGAATGATTTTAGATTTATCATATTCAGCATCACAGGCAATAAAAGTCTGTATATTTTTATTCAACATCTCTTAAAAGCTCCTCTACATAATTTGGAAGTGCAAATGAACCTATGTGAAGTCTTGGATTATAATATCTTGTCTGAAGTCCAAGCATATTCCATTTTGTACCATTATAGTCATTTGTGGGGTGATATTTTTTTGAGGCAAATCCGAAAAGCCAGTGTCCAGAAGGGTATGTAGGTATATGTGCCTGATATACTTTGCTTATCGGGAAACTTTCCACAATACGCTTATGTGATTTCTGCATAGCAAGTGCATCTTCAGAATAAAACGGGCTTTCGTGCTGATTTACCATAATTCCGTCATCTCTGAGAGCTTTAAAACAACTGCCATAGAATTCTTTTGTAAAAAGTCCCTCACCAACTCCAAAAGGGTCAGTTGAATCAACTATAATTATATCGTACTGATTCTCGCAACGTCTGATAAATTTTACACCGTCTTCATAGTATATATTAAGTCTCGGGTCATCAAAACGACAGGCTGTTGACGGAAGATACTGTTTGCTGACTTCAACGACAAGTTCATCTATTTCTACAAGGTCAATTGATTCTACAGCAGGGTATCTTGTAAGCTCACGTATAACACCGCCGTCTCCCGCACCTATTACGAGTATATTTTTAGGGTTTGGATGTACTGCCATAGGTGTATGAGTAATCATTTCGTGATATATATATTCATCTTTTTCTGTAAGCATCATATATCCGTCAAGAGTCAGAAAGCGTCCGAATTCCTTTGAATCAAAAATATCGATTCTCTGAAATTCACTGAATCCGCTGTAAAGCTGTCTGTCAACTTTAATAGAAAATTTTACATTTGGAGTATGTCGCTCCGTAAACCATAATTCCATAAGAAATCCTCCTAGTATAATAATGATATAGTCCAAAGACGGTTCTACAATAGACAACCAG
>CAMWNQ010000104.1 GCA_947175655.1 uncultured Clostridia bacterium
ATAGACAAGTTTATTTGGTTTTTGAATAATTTCAATTTTTACATCCTTATCTTCGTCCACCTTTTGTATAGAAAATCTTTCAGGATCTACACCCTTAACATAATTCCATGTTGATACATTCATTGTATTTAAATCCATATCAAATACATTGTTTGAACACATTGCTTTTATATAAACATCTCCATCAATTTCATAGAGAAAAAATCTCTGTGCAATATTATCACTATCTATACAAACTCCTACATTAGTTGCGTTGGCGATTCCAAAATTAACAATATCTAATGATTGATCAACATCATAATATGACATGATTTTATAACTTCCATTATCTTTTTTTATAAAACACCATGTCTGTTCTTCCTTATATTCAGAATCTTCCCCAGCAAGGTTGGCATTATCTATATTTGCAAGTGCTTTTCCTGTGGCAGTATTTATAATTTTAGCAAAGAAATATTCACCCATATCAACAGGCATTGTGCCATTTAAATCTATTCGATAAAATTCAAATATTTGTGCCGCTGTTTCATTAAATTGCCATAAATATGCATTTGAAACGCCATCATTTACATCAAGACAATAATTGCCTAATGCTGATTTGAAATACATACCACCATCTGCCCAATATAAATACCATTGTTGAGCAAGTGTTCCGTTCTTTTCATATAAACCAATATTTGTTCCATCTACTGTTTCTCCACCTGCAACATCAAGTGCTTGTATTCTATCATATGATTCTATGGTATAGCTTCCATTTTCGTTTCGTGAAAAGTACCAGTATTGATTATTTTTATCAGTTGGAATGCTCATTGTTGCATTTCCATTAATATTACTTAAAAGATATTTTGTATTAACATTAGATATTATTGCATAAAAATCTGTTCCAACATCAACAATTGAACCATTTACTCCTGTACTGAAAGTAACTGGGTTACAATAAGTCCAGCAATTCTCATAATTTTTGTTAGCAGCACAGACCTGTACATTAAATTCTGTATTTGCAGGCAAAGTTAATGTTAAGGAAGTTTGCGTATCACTCCCACCCCAAAAATCTTTATATGAATTTCCATTGCTATAATAAATCCTTACATCATAATGTGTTGCATTTGAAACTAAATTCCAAGAAAAAGTAACTTCTTGTCCACAAATGTCAACATATAAATTTGGCGCATCAAGTACAGGCTTTATACCCCCTCTTATTATCTCAACCAATTTATTAATTGTAGTTGTTCCTGCCTGACCATCTTGAGTTAAACCATATTTCGCCTGAAAATTTTTAACGGCTGTAGTAGTTACTGAACCAAACTGTCCGTCCACAACAAGACCTGAATTATCAGCCTTATTAAGTGCAGTCTGAAGCCATTTTACATAATTTCCTGATGTTATTCCGTTTTTTCCAAGCCATACTTTACTGCTTACTTGTGGACGGGGATATTCTATTCCTAATTCATCATCGTTTGGCAATGGAATATCATTATAATTCGGCACACCATAACCCGTAATATAGCTTGAACCAATTGTATAAGAATCTGTTCCGCAAGCACTACCTAAAGAAGTTTTATTTCCCTCTATTGTATATACTGTATTTCCTGAAACTCCTGTTACAATACCTACATGACCACTGCTATTTACAATAATAATATCGCCACGTGATGGAGTATAGTTTCTATCATGCCACTGTCCTTTACCTTTAAAATCATTTACCATATCCGGAACATAAGAGCGATACATCAATACATCCTGACTGATTCCAGCCTGATTTGCACACCATGAAACAAACATCGCACACCAAGCTTCATTTACAAAATGTGTACCTTTTATTGAATCATACCATGCACCATAAACTGTGCCACCATTCTTTTTATATCCTTTTTGAGATAAAGCTACATTTACAATATCTTCTCTTTGATTTCCTGTTAAACTTGGTAATGGATATGCAGATGAATAAGCACTTGCATTTAATATACTTATATTTGCAAAATGAGATACAAATGCAAGTGTCATCATCATCGCCAAAAATACAACAGTTAATTTTCTAACTTTCATCATAAAAACCCCTCCTAAATTTTTAAAAAATGGTGTTTAAAGTTTATACGAGCAATTGTAACAAAAAAATAAAGAACAGTCAAGCATTTAATGATAAAAGTACATAAATTCTCCTTTTTGTACATAAAAATGATATGTTTTTTGTAAACATATACCAAAAAAATTGCTGTAAAACTATCTCAATGACAGTTTCACAGCATTTTAAATTTATAAAAAATCACACAAGTTTTATGTCAAATTTTCTGAGCCAGTAATCAAGCTGGATAAAATAAGCAATAATCTGAGGCAGATTCATAAGCTGACCATACCACTGAACATTATCCTCGTGACGGATAAGTTTCTGAAGTTCTTCCATTTTAACGAGTTCAGCAAGACGGCAGTCAGGACTTTCGATAATGTTTTTAAGTCTTTCAGTTACGGCATTAAGAAAAGCAGGATTGTGAGTTTTAGGATAAGGACTTTTCTTTCTGTAAAGGACTTTATCAGGAAGAATATCCTTGACGGCTTCCCTGAGAAGACCTTTTTCATATCCCTTATAATCCTTGTATTCCCATTTTACATTATACATATACTCTGCAATTCTGTAATCGCAGAACGGAACACGTACTTCAAGACCGCTATACATACTCATTCGGTCTTTTCTTTCAAGAAGATTTTGCATAAACCAGTCAAAATTAAGCTGAGTCATCTCACGCATACGATAATCAAGAGCATTATCGGAATCAAGTTTCATAGCATAATCAGCAGTTTTTCTATATGCAGAGTAGACATAATCCATACAATCTATTTTATTCCTGTATTCATCACATATAAATCTGCTTCTGTATTCTGTACTCTGAGCCCACGGGAAACCGTCAGTCATTCTTATATCCTCATCACGATACCACGGATAACCTCCGAAAAGTTCATCAGCACATTCGCCAGACAGTGCAACGGTACAGTGATTTTTAATCTCACGACAGAATATGAGCATTGAAGCATCAACATCAGCCATAGACGGAAGACCTCTTGCAAGTACAGCATCATAAAGAGCATCAACAAGTTCAGGAGTATCAACAACGCACCAGTGATGATTACAGCCGAGATATTCAGACATACAGTTTATATATTCAGGGTCACTGTTAGGCTGGAAGTGGCTCTTCTGAAAATACTTGTCATTATCTTTATAGTCAATGGAAAAAGTATCAAGAACTTTTCCTGCTTTTTTGAATTCAGAATTTGCAACAGATGATATTATACTTGAATCAAGACCGCCTGATAAAAAAGTAGCGACGGGAACATCAGATACAAGCTGTCTTTTTATTGAATCCGTAACAAGTTGTTTAGTATGTTCAACAGTTTCTTCAAAAGTTTCATTTAGTTCAAAAGCTTTAAGTCTCCAATACTCCCATATATTTAGACCATCTTTTGAATAAAAACCGCAATGTCCTGATTTAAGTTCATTTACATTTTTTATTACTCCACAGCCGGCAGTACGTCCAGGAGACATAAGAAGAAGTTCTGCAACAGATTTTTCATCTATATGATGAGGTATATCAGGGTGTTCAAGCAGTACAGGTATTTCAGATGCAAAAATAAATTTCCTGTCATTCATAAAATAGAAAAAGGGTTTTACTCCTATTCTGTCACGGGCTACAAACAGAGATTTATTATATTCGTCCCATATTGCAAAAGCAAAGATGCCATTGAACTTATTTACACATTCTGCATTCCATTTTACAAATGCTTTAAGAACAACTTCAGTATCTGAAGTAGTTTCAAAATCAAAATCATCTTCAAGTTCAGATTTCAGTTCATTTGTATTATACAGTTCACCATTATAAACAATGGTATAGCAATGTTCACCTGCTTTAAATTTCATAGGCTGACGACCGCCTTTAATATCAATAACCGCAAGTCGAGTATGTATCATAGCTGAATTTTCGGTTAAAACAATGCCACGCTGGTCAGGACCTCGGTGAATCATATTTTTCTGCATATTTTCATAAATTTTCATATCCTCACGCATATCATCAAAGAAACCTATTGCACCGGCTATTCCGCACATAAAAAATAACCTCCTTAAAATAAATTTCAATTACATTATATGCGGAATCCATAATTTGTATACAGATTTTTTATTTGCCAAATCCGAGCTTATAGACATTTTTTTCTCTAAAATAAACTGTTTTTACAAGCTGGTTTTTAAAATATATCAATTGTGCTGTTTTATCACGGTTATATATATCTGATATGGTTTTAAAATCAAGACCATATAAGCCAAGCCATATAGGATAACCATCATTGATATCAGAAATAGAAAAATAAGTAAGTTTTGAATAATGTTTCACAGTATTGATTTCAAAATTCCAGCCTGAGTACTGCGGATAATTTCCGCACAACTGCATCATTGATAGATTTTTAAAGGAATTAATACCAGTAAAATCTCTGACATCTGAAAAAGTTGGATAACCGTTATTTCTATCTGGATTAATTATAAAGTTTTCTCTCATACACTTTCACCCCAGAGACAAGGAAAATCAATACTCTGAAGATAATCCGCATCCTTGCACTGTTCTGTAGTAAGTGCAAAAAGATGACTGTTTGACGGCATTTTATCAACTATATTTGCCATAACTTCTTTATCATAGAAATTAACGCCTTCCCACGAACCAGCTGTAAAATTAGAACCTATAGAATCCACATCAACAGCAATATAACTGAACATACATCTCTTGTCTACAAGTTTAATGTTTGTATTGGCTGATTTGGAGTTGGTTATTTTACCAACCAATCCTGAATACAGAAAATTAGTTCCACATAAAGGATAAGCACTGGATGTTGATGACGGATTGTCAAAATGGAGGTTGACTTTTACAAGACAACCATTGAAACTTCCTTTGAGTGATGCATATTCAGTAAGTATTTTTGTGTATTTTGACGTTCCTTCAACTAAAATTTCACAGTCCTTAAAAACTCCAACACCGAAAACTGGTCTTGAATTTAAATTAGGATAGGTATCAGCAATTTTTATTTCAATACGGCAACTATCATAATATACAGCAATGGAATTACCTGTATCACAAAGCTGTGTATTTCCACCAACAAAATAAATTCCCGAAAAATTGAGATTTTTTAATGAAAATTCACTGCCGGATTTAAAAAGCGAATTGACATTCTCATTATTGCTTTCACGTCTGCAATAGTTTGAAATTGTATGATTATTTCCATCAAGTTCCTTAAAGATTACACTGACTGGTGGGTCATCAGGTTTTCTGATATCTATCAAAGAAAAATCAATGTCTGTATCAAGTCTGTAATATTTATCATTTCCACCTTTCATATTACAGAAATCATCATAATTTTCTACAATAAAAGGGTCTGTTTTAATTCCTGTACCTCTCATTTTAAGCCTCCTATATAATTACATAAAGAATATCATCATGATGAATTATAAGATTATATTCATCAAGAGTTAAAGCCATTATTTTAATACCTTCTTCAAGACCCTGAACACTATTTGCAAGATTATCAAGTCTGTTTTCAAATCCCGAAGTATCAAAGCTTTGTATTTTATTATCTATATTGTTTAAACCATCAGAAACAGCTGTATTTATTTCTTCTATAGCCTGTTCTTTTAAATCTGGAGCTGGTACATTATCACCAGTCACAGCTTTTCTTACATATACTGGAGGCAAAATATATTTCAAGACATATTTTTCATCTCCGAAAGTTGAATCAAGAGCTTGAATTTCAAGATTTAATTTTCCTGAAACAGCAGTAAATAATGATGATACATTCCATTTCAAATCAATATGTGATTCTCTGTTAATAACTTTAAGAACCTGTTCAGATATTTCATTTTTTTCATTCACAGCTTTAATAATAAAAACACAGTTTAATAAATCTCTTTCATAATAGTGTCTGGCAATTCTGAAAATTATCTGTTCAGAAAGCTTTTCTCCCTGAACAAAGAGGTTTTGAAAAGGAAGAGTATCAATATTTTTTCCATCTGCAACAATAAGCATAAAATAACTCCTTTCATAATAACAAATCAAAATAGAATCTGTACAGTTTCTCTAATAAAG
>CAMWNQ010000105.1 GCA_947175655.1 uncultured Clostridia bacterium
ATATTTATCTAAAGGTCATTAAAGTGAAGTATATCCCATAAGATAAGCATCAACTTCCCTAGCTGATTCACGTCCTTCACGTATTGCCCAGACAACAAGTGACTGACCTCTGTGCATATCTCCGGCAGTAAATACTTTATCAACATTTGTCTTATATTTTCCAGATTCGGTTTTTACATTTGTACGCTCTGTAAGTTCAACTCCGAAAGCTTCAGCCACATATGACTGTGCTCCAAGGAATCCGGCAGCAATAAGAACTATTTCAGCAGGAATTATTTTTTCGCTTCCCTCAATTTCAACTGGTCTTCCATTTGAGAAATCAAGACTTACTGTTTTAACAGCTTTAAGCTTATTATTTTCATCTTTCAGGAATTCTTTAACAGTTGTCTGATAAATTCTTGGATCATTTCCGAATACTGCTGCTGCCTCTTCCTGACCGTAATCAACTTTGCAGACACGAGGCCACTCAGGCCAAGGATTATTTTCAGCTCTTGTATCAGGGAGTTTAGGCATCATTTCAAGCTGTACTATTGACTTACAGCCGTGACGGATTGATGTACCAACACAGTCATTTCCTGTATCTCCTCCGCCTATTACAACAACATTCTTATATTTTGAATTTATTGCCGGATAATTTGAAAGAAGACTTTTTGTAGTAGCCTTTAAATAATCGACAGCAAAATATATACCTTCAGCATCTCTGCCCTCAGCTTTG
Organism: uncultured Clostridia bacterium; assembly: GCA_947175655.1. Lineage (GTDB taxonomy): Bacteria > Bacillota > Clostridia > Oscillospirales > Ruminococcaceae > Ruminococcus. The sequence goes on from CAMWNQ010000105.1 coordinate 716, forward strand.
ATGTCACGTGGATTTGATGCACCACAGGCAAGTATTACAGCATCATATTTATCTAAAATGTCCTTTGCCATTACAGTTTTTCCGATATCAACATTCATAACAAATTCAATGCCTTCAGCTTTCATCAGTTCAATACGTCTGTCAATAATTTTCTTTTCAAGCTTCATATTAGGAATGCCATACATAAGAAGTCCGCCGGCTCTGTCCTCACGTTCATAAACAGTAACATTGTGACCTCTTTTATTAAGCTGTACAGCTGCTGCAAGACCTGAAGGGCCTGAACCTATTACAGCAACTTTCTTTCCAGTTCTTACTTTCGGCGGATTTGGCTTTATATATCCAGATTTAAAAGCATTTTCAATAATTGCATATTCATTTTCCTTAACTGTTACAGGGTCGCCGTTAAGTCCACATGTACAAGCTTTTTCACAAAGTGCCGGACATACTCTTGAAGTAAATTCAGGAAAATTATTTGTAAAGAGAAGTCTTGCAGCGGCATCTTCCATAAATCCTCTATATATAAGCTCGTTCCATTCAGGAATAAGATTGTTCAAAGGACAGCCTGAAACCATACCCATAATAGGCTTTCCAGACTGACAGAATGGCACACCGCAATCCATACATCTTGCAGCCTGTTTTTGTCTTTCCTCAGCTGAAAGCGGAGTATGGAATTCTTTATAATGCTGAATTCTCTGCATCGGGTCAGCACCCGGATTTTCTATTCTCTGATAATCGAGAAAACCTGTCTTTTTTCCCATTTCCAAAAACCTCCTACTTTCTACTTTTTAGCAATAGCATAGAATGCCTCAAGTTCAGCTTCATCGTGATTCATTCCTGAATTTTCAAATTCCTTTATAGATTTAAGGATATTTGCATAATCATAAGGAATAATTTTCTTGAATTTTGAAATATAGCTGTCAAAATCAGCAAGAATCTGTTTTGCTTTGAGTGAACCTGTTGCCTGTGCATGCTGTTCAATCATATCTTTAAGCTGTTCAATATCTTCCGGATTTGATACAAGGCTGAATGAAACAATACTCTTGTTAAGGTCAAGATAAAGGTCATGGTCTTCATCAAGTACATATGCAACACCGCCACTCATACCAGCAGCAAAATTTTTGCCTGTTTTACCAAGAACAACTACACAACCGCCAGTCATATATTCACAACCGTGGTCGCCTACTCCCTCTACTACTACAGACGCACCTGAATTTCTTACACAGAAACGTTCTCCGGCAACACCGTTTATAAACGCCTTACCACTTGTAGCTCCGAAGAGTGCAACATTTCCAACAATTATATTTTCATCTGCCTTGAATTTTGAACCTGCCGGAGGATATATAATAAGTTTTCCTCCTGAAAGACCCTTGCCGAAGTAGTCATTTGAATCACCGGCAAGTTCCATTGTAAGACCCTTAGGAATAAATGCACCGAAACTCTGTCCGCCTGAGCCTGTAAGCTTGATAGTATAGAAATCGTCTGGAAGAGTTGAACCATATCTCTTTGTGATTTCAGAACCAAATATAGTACCTACAGTTCTGTCAGTGTTAGTAACGGAAATCTGAATTTCCTTTGCCTTTCTCTGTTCAAGAGCCTTTTTCATCTGATTCAGTATCTTTGTATGGTCAACAGTTTTTTCAAGCTGGAAGTCATATTTATCTTCAGGCTGGAATGTATGTGAAATCTCAGAGTCAAGGAAATCATTATGAAGGATATTTTCCATATTTATTTTAGATGCCTTGCTGCCTGATGCAGTTTCTTTTACACGAAGCAAATCAGTACGTCCGATAAGTTCATTAACAGTACGTATACCGAGTTTAGCCATATATTCACGGAGTTCCTGTGCAATAAATTTCATAAAGTTTTCAACATATTCAGGTTTTCCGGTAAATCTTTTTCTGAGTTCAGGATTCTGAGTTGCAACGCCTACAGGACAAGTATCCATATTACATACTCTCATCATAACACAGCCCATAGTTACAAGCGGTGCAGTTGCAAAGCCGTATTCTTCTGCTCCAAGAAGCGCAGCAACTAAAACGTCTCTGCCAGTCATCATCTTTCCATCTGTTTCAATTACAACTTTTGAACGGAGTCCATTCATCATAAGAGTCTGATGTGTTTCAGCAACGCCAAGTTCCCAAGGAAGTCCAGCGTGATAAATTGAGTTTCTTGGAGCTGCACCAGTACCACCATCATAACCGGAAATAAGAACTACTCCTGCACCTGCTTTTGCAACACCAGCCGCAACAGTACCTACACCAGCTTCAGATACAAGTTTTACTGAAATTCTTGCACCAGTATTGGCATTTTTCAAGTCATATATAAGCTGAGCCAAATCTTCTATTGAATATATATCGTGATGCGGAGGAGGTGAAATAAGCGAAACACCTGTTGTTGAATGACGTGTTTTAGCAATCCAAGGATAAACCTTTCCACCTGGAAGATGTCCTCCCTCACCTGGCTTTGCACCCTGAGCCATTTTAATCTGAAGTTCGTCAGCACTTACAAGATATTCAGAAGTTACGCCAAAACGTCCGGAAGCAACCTGCTTGATAGCAGAACATTTATTAATTTCCTGACCCTTTGTAGCAATACGCTCGGGAGTTTCTCCGCCCTCACCGCTGTTTGACTTTCCGCCAAGACGGTTCATAGCTATTGCCATTGTTTCGTGAGCTTCCTGAGAGATTGAACCGTATGACATAGCACCAGTTTTAAATCTCTTTACAATAGATTCAACACTTTCAACTTCATCTATTGAAATTCCACCGTCTTCAGGATAATTGAAGTCAAGAATATTTCTGAGATTCATATTTCTGTCTTCACGGTTTACGGCCTCGGAATATTTCTTAAATAAATCATAATCGCCTTTTCTTGTGCAGAGTTGGAGCAGATGAATTGTTTCTGGATTATACATATGCTCTTCCTTGCCGCTTCTTATTTTATGTGAACCGTCTGAATCGATTTCAGAATCAAGATTAAGTCCGAGAGGATCATAAGCCTTACTATGAAGTTTAAGATTTCTTTTTTCAATATCTTCAAGAGTAATACCGCCAATTCTTGAAACAGTTCCAGTAAAATACTCATTGATTACATCTTCACCAATACCAATAGCCTCAAAGTTACGTGAACCCTGATACGACTGTATTGTTGAAATACCCATCTTTGAGGCAATTTTTACAATTCCTGAAAGAATACAGTTATTATAAGCTGTATCAGCAGCAAAGGTTTCTTTATCAAGTACACCTCTGTGAACCATATCTCTTATTGTTTCCTGTGCAAGGTATGGATTTATTGCCGTTGCACCATATGCAAGAAGTGTAGCAAACTGATGAACTTCTCTTGGCTCGCCACTTTCAAGAATAAGAGAGGTTGCAGTTTTCTTGCTGTTTACAACAAGGAAATGTTGTACTGCTGATACTGCAAGAAGTGACGGTATAGGTAACATTTTTTCGTTTACTCCTCTGTCAGAAAGAACGATAATGTTAGCACCCTCATCATGAGCCTTATCAACTTTTCTAAGAACTTCATCTATAGCTTCTTTTATAGGAGTATCTTTTTCATATATAATAGGTACAACAGTTGTCTTGAAATCAGTATTTTTAAGTGACTTTATTTTCATCATATCAAGACAGGAAAGAATAGGATTATTTATTTTAAGTACATAACAGTTATCGGGTTTTTCCTCAAGGATATTGCCAGTAGAGCCTGCATATACGCAAGTATCAGTAATTATATTTTCACGGATTGCATCTATAGGAGGATTTGTAACCTGTGCAAAGAGTTGTCTGAAATATGAGAAAAGTGGAGGGTCACATTCTGATAACGGAGGTATAGGAGAATCACAACCCATTGCCGCTATAGGTTCTGAACCTGTTTCAGCCATAGGAAGTATGCTTGTGCGAATATTTTCATATGTATATCCAAATGCTTTCTGGAGCTGGCATATTTCTTCGTGGTCATAGTGCTGAACTGCCTTGTTAGGAAATTTCAAATCGCTAAGATGAACAAAGTTCATATCAAGCCATTCACCATAAGGCTGACGACTTGCATATCTGTTTTTTAAATCTTCATCATCAATAAGCTCACCCTTGACAGTATCAACAAGAAGCATTTTTCCAGGGTGAAGTCTTTCTTTTCTAAGAATCTGTTCAGAAGGAATGTCAATAGCACCTACTTCTGATGAAAGAATAAGAAAACCATCAACAGTAATATAATATCTTGAAGGACGAAGACCATTTCTGTCAAGAACAGCACCCATTAAGTCACCGTCTGTAAAGAGAATGGAAGCAGGGCCGTCCCAAGGTTCCATCATTGTAGCATAATACTGATAGAAATTACGTTTTTTATCATTCATTGAATTTACATTTCTGAAAGGTTCAGGAATACAAACCATAACAGCCAACGGAAGTTCCATTCCGGACATTACCATAAATTCGAGTGCATTGTCAAGACGTGCGGAGTCAGAGCCTGAAGTATCAACAATAGGGAGAATTTTTTTCATATCCTTATCAAGTGTATCACAGGAAACACATTCTTCACGTGCAAGCATCTTGTCAGCATTTCCGGTAATAGTATTTATTTCACCATTATGGACAATAAATCTGTAAGGATGAGCTTTCTGCCAGCTTGGATTGGTATTTGTTGAAAATCTTGAGTGTACTGTTGCAATTGCAGAAACATAATTTTCATCTTGTAAATCACAGTAAAACAGGCGAAGTTCATTTACAAGAAACATACCTTTATATACTATAGTTCTGCTTGAAAGAGAACAGACATAAGTATTTTTATCACTATTTTCAAAAAGTCTTCTTGCGATATAAAGACGGCGGTCAAAGTCTATTCCTCTTGCACAGCCTCTAGGACGCTTTATGAATACCTGCATAATTGAAGGCATACTTTCCAATGCTCTTGTACCAAGAACCTTTGAATTTACTGGAACTTTTCTCCATCCTAAGAGTTCAAGATTTTCAGACCTGAGAATATCTTCAAAAATATCCATAGATCTTCTGCATTCTTCATCACTTTGAGGAAGGAAAAACATTCCTATACCGTAATCACGTTCATTTCCAAGTTCAAAATCAACTTCATTTTTAAAGAATTTATGTGAAATCTGAAGCATAATGCCTACGCCGTCACCGGTTTTACCTTCAGCATCCTTGCCAGCTCTGTGTTCAAGCGTTTCAACGATTCTGAGAGCATTCTCAACAACAAATCTTGATTTTATACCTTTCATATTGACAACCGCACCAATACCACAGTTATCGTGTTCAAAACGAGGGTCATACAATCCCTGTTTTTCATACGGATTTTGATTTCTGTAATTGTCCATATTCTCCTACACGCTCCTTATAATCTTAATAAT
>CAMWNQ010000106.1 GCA_947175655.1 uncultured Clostridia bacterium
TTCGTCGGCAGCGTCAGATGTTTATATGAGACAGAAATATGAGAATAAAAAAATACAGAAAGCTGATGATATTATAGCAATACAGGCAGTAATATGCATAGTTCTAGCTATAGGATTTTTTACTGCCAATCTTTTTTATCCTGATATATGTCATGATGTTTATGTTATGCTTGACAATCTGGTGAAAGATAAAGAACATCTTGTTCCATATATTTCAGATTATATATGATAAAATTCAGAATACTTTCAACGGATTTTAAAATTGATTTTTCTTTTTTTATGTTCATTGCAATTATTTTTATGATTAACAATACTGATGATATATTGATATTTTTTGTTTCCTGTGCATTTCACGAATTGGGTCATCTTATAGCAATGTTCATATCAGGTGCGGAAAGCAGAGAAGTATATATAAGTGGTCTTGGAATAAAAATAGTACAGAGTCGTAATAATATGATAAGTGTATGGCGTACACTCATTATACTTCTGAGTGGTTCACTTTTTAACTTTCTGATTTTTTTGCTGGGATATAAAATTCTTTCTCCTGAAATTTTAACAGTGAATCTTATATTGTGTATATTTAATATGCTTCCTTTCAGAAATCTTGACGGAGGAAGTATATTAATCTGTATCGGAGAAATATTGAATGCTGACTATATCTTTGAGATTATCTTAAAAGTTTTTTCAGTAATTATTTTGATTGCGGTTTTAATTCTGATTTATATTTATGGATTTGAAATAATTCCAGCAGGTGCAGTAATATTGTATTACTGTATTTCAGAATTTTTTGACTGATTTTATTATTTTGGAAAGGGGTGAAAAAATGGCAAAGTCAAAAGTAATATATGTCTGTAATCAGTGTGGATATGAAAGTTCTAAATGGAATGGAAAATGTCCATCCTGCAATGCTTGGAACAGTTTTGAAGAAGAAATAAAAAACAATAATACAAAGACAGTATCATCAGCAGTTGCAGTGAATCTCTCTGAAAAGATTCTTGAACTTTCTGAAATCAATTTTGATTCTGATGTAAGATATGATACAGGAATAAAAGAACTTAACAGAGTTCTTGGCGGTGGACTTGTAAAAGGTTCTATAGTCTTACTGGGTGGAGAACCCGGTATTGGAAAAAGTACAATTCTTTTGCAGATATGTCAGTTTCTGGGTGAAGACCATTCCATATTATATATATCGGGTGAAGAATCGGCAAGACAAATAAAGCTACGTGCTGAACGTCTTAAAGTGGATTCTGAAAATCTTTATATATTGACTGCAAATGATGCAGAGGCAGTATGTGATACTATTAACAATTGCAGTCCTGAAATAGTTATAATAGATTCTATCCAGACTATGAGTATATCACAGATTACATCAAGCCCTGGAAGTCTTGCACAGGTAAGAGAATGTACAAATCTTTTTATGCGTACTGCCAAAACCAAAGAAATCCCGATAATAATAGTAGGACACGTAAATAAGGATGGTGCTATTGCAGGTCCTAAGGTTATGGAACATATCGTTGATGCTGTACTTTATTTTGAGGGCGAACGTCATCTCAGTTACAGAATACTTAGAGCAGTTAAAAATCGTTTTGGGTCAACGAATGAAATAGGAGTTTTTGAAATGGCAGAATCAGGGCTGAAAGAAGTTCCCAATCCATCACAGATGCTTCTTTCAGGAAGACCGCATAATGTATCCGGAACTTGCGTATCATGTATAATGGAGGGTTCAAGACCTATTCTTGCAGAAGTACAGGCTCTTGCATCAAAAGCAGGATATTCATCACCACGCCGAATGACTACGGGATTTGATTTTAACAGACTGACTATAATAATAGCTGTAATGGAAAAAAGAATAGGTGTATTTATGAATACGCTTGATATTTATCTTAATGTAGTAGGTGGATTTAAATTGGATGAACCTGCCGGCGATTTATCTGTTGCACTTGCTTTGTACTCCGGAATCATAGACAAACCAATAAGTGAAGAACTCATAGCTTTTGGTGAAATAGGTCTGGGCGGAGAAATAAGAAGTGTATCACATATTATACAGAGAATACGTGAAGCTGAAAGAATGGGATTTGAAACCTGTATAATTCCTAAACAGTCTCTTTCTGTACTTAATCCAAAAGATTATAAGATAAATATAATCGGAGTAAGTACACTTAAACAGGCATTTTCTGTAATAGAATAATAACATATGGAAATATTTACAAAAAATATATTGACATTTAAGTGTGTCTATGCTATAATAACAAAAATCAATATGGACAAAAAAAGTTCAGGGAGGTTTTAAATGAATAAGAGTGCTATGTTCAAGATAAGCTATGGGCTTTATATTCTCACTGCAAAAGAGAATGATTTTGATAATGGCTGTATTATTAATACAGTAAGTCAGGTAACGTCATCACCTAATCGCATTTCAATTGCCGTAAACAAGTCTAACAAGACTCTTGAAATGATTATGAAAACAGGGGAATTCAATATATCAGTTCTTTCTGAAAAAGCTGATTTTTCTGTATTCAAGCGTTTCGGATTCCAGAGTGGCAAAGAAGTTAACAAATTTGAAGGTTTTGATAATGCCAGAACAGCAAATAATGGTATAAAATATATTACAGATTGTACAAATGCCTATATATCAGCAAAGCTTTTTCACACTGTTGATTTGGGAACGCATCTGATTTTATTTGCTGATGTTACTGACTGTGATGTTATATCTGATGATAATTCTGCAACTTATGATTATTATCATAAAAATATTAAGCCCCAGTCGGAAAAAGTACTTGGCGGAAAAACTGCATACAGATGTAAAATATGTGGATATGTCCATACAGCTGATGAACTTCCTGAAGATTTTATATGTCCTATATGCAAACACGGCATAGACGATTTTGAAAAAATAGTTAATGATTAAAAAATAAAAAGAAAGCAGAGTGTTGAAAATATGGTTATCATAGAAATGGAAAACGGTAGAAAAATAAGTATTGAACTTTATCCTGAAATTGCACCTATTACTTGTGCAAATTTTGAAAAGCTTGTAAAATCCGGATTTTATGACGGTCTTTGTTTCCACAGAGTAATTTCAGGCTTTATGATTCAGGGCGGTTGTCCACAGGGTACAGGAATGGGAGGTCCAGGCTGGAATATAAAGGGAGAATTCTCTTCTAACGGAGTTAAAAATGACCTCAAACATACAAGAGGTGTTATATCTATGGCACGTTCAGCGATGCCTGATTCAGCAGGTTCACAGTTCTTCATTATGCACGAAGATGCACCATATCTTGATGGACAGTATGCAGCTTTTGGACGTGTTGTTGACGGTATAGAAGTTGTTGATGAAATTGCTGATGTTGCTACTGACAGAAACGACAGACCTCTTGAACCTCAGATTATGAAATCAGTTACTATAGAATAATTTAAAAAAAGCATAAAAAAAATCCGGTATTAGTGTGGCACTCATAAAGAAGTTCAAGCCATAGTACTTCTGATTTTATGGTTGGAAGTACTATGGCGTTATGATTTACATATTGTTGTGGTCGTGTTATAATTTTTAGTAAGACAAATCGGAATTTGACGAGGAGAAAAATTGGATAATAAAATAGAAATTATGAGAATGTTTTTGAAAATAATTATGTGGGTGTTGATTGTAGAATTTGGGTGTAATTTTGTTATGCAAACAGTTAGCTATTCCTTTTATAAGGGGGCAAAGAAAATGACAGATATTACATCTGTGCCTCAGTATATTCAAATAACAGATAAATTAACGGGATATGGGTATAATCTTGAAGCAAACAGTGACAAGGTGATTTTATTCTTTGGAGGTTCAAATTATATTGCATATAATTCTGTTGGAAAATATGCAGACAAGTTTTCCTATCCGTTTTTGGCGGTTGATTATTATGGAACGCAGGATAACAAAGGAAAAATGAATTTACAAACAATGAAGAAATCAGCCACAGAATTGTATGATTGGGCAAAAAAGCAGTATCCGCAGGCAGAAATTATAATTATGGGACATAGTTATGGTGTTGGTATGGCTACATATCTTTCAAGTGTGAGACAATGCAAAACATTGGTATTGGTAGCTGGTTATAGAGATATTTCTGATCTATATAATAAAATGATACCGATATTCTGGGGACCCTTTAAAGTTTTTATTTCAAACAATATTCAGACAGCTGAATATGCGAAAAACGTAACTGCTTCAGTATATGTAATCGGTTCAAAAGCAGATAAAACATTAAGTGCATCATTACAGGAAAAATTGTCTGATTGCTTTGAAAATTCCGAGTTAAAAATATTTGATGATATTACGCACGAAAATTATTTCATTTCAGAAGAGGTTATCAAATATATAAATAGCGTAATTGAATAAATTCTGATTTATGCGAGTAACACAATATCAAAAACAAGCCCGAAAACGGTTCATCCAAACCGCTTTCGGGCTAAAAACTTCTATATGGGCATTCCGCTTTTAATTAACGGATTTTTTTGGAGGGTAGTCGGGATTTCTATGAACTAATTTTCATAAACTTTATCGTCATATTTGAAATATACAAGATTTACAGTAAGATTTCCGTTTAAAGCTCTTATTTCATCAATGAACTTTTTCTGATTGATGTCATTATAAACATCAACACTGTATATGAGTTCAAAAAGAGTACCGAAATTTGATGTCTTGACACGTCTTAATTTATAGTAACTTGTATATTTTTTTAGTGTGTCATCGAATAATCCCTGATAGTCAAGATTTTCAGGTATTGATACTTTAAGAGTCATATGGTTGATTTTACAGCCACCGAAATCGAAGTAATTGAGTACAAGGGTAACAATGCCGATAATTATAAAAAATGCAACTGCAAATCCTATATATCCCAGACCGCAGGCAACTCCTGTAGCCATAGAATAGAAAATATATGTAATATCTCTTGGGTCTCCTGGAATACTTCTGAATCTTACAAGTGTAAGAGCTCCGGCAATGCTTAAAGCTCCATATGTAGTGTGTATAAGGAGAAGTATAAGTGCAACGATTGGTGGAAGCATTATCATTGTAAGTACATAGCTTTGTGAATAACCTTCTTTTTTATGAGTTGCCATATAAATTAAGCTGATTAAAAATCCGAGTATAATTGAAGTAATAGTACAGACAAAAAATGGTTTTGCAGTTATATCTTCTGCGGTCTGTGCCGTATTGTTTACAGCATCAATAACATTTCCAAAGAATCCGTTTTTAAACATAATATTGTACACTCCTGTTATTTAAAATATTATTTTCGATATACATTTCATACGCTCTTCCATATTTTGAGAAACTTGTTTTATATATCTTCATATCTGAAAGGCATTTTATAAGCCAGTCCGGAATCGAATCTGAAACTTTGACTTCCATAAGACGTTCATCTTCATCAATAATCTGATTTCCGTAGCTTGGAGATGAAAGAAATAAATCATCACGTCTTTCTGTAATTTTACGGTCGAAAGTGAGTCGGAAATCACTGTTATCTTTTCCGAAGAAAGCCGTACGCTGATAGCTTATATACTGTTTGGGTTTGACACTGTAATTTAAAAGAAAAGCATCAAGTTCCCTGAATACCTGATTTATTATGTAACTGTCTGACTTGGGTTTCTGTCTAGTATCAAGATAAATATCTGATTCTTCAAGGGTAAATGTGACACGTCTTTTTGCAACAACTCCTCCTATTTTTTTCTTTATTTCGAGAAAAACAGTATCATCGGGTTTTGCAGGTGAATAATAGCTTCTGAGACGTATTTTTTCCTTGTAATAGGGTTTTGCAAGTGATTCCCTTATAAGAAAATCATCATCAGTATCATAATAGACATTATATACACCATATTCTTTTCCGCCTATACAGAATTTATCCGGATTCATATACTTATAAATTTCATCAAGCAGATATTCATACTGACTTTTATTGAGAAGAAATTTAATTTCTTTTCTTGCAAATGTATTTATAGCCATAAGCATATTTTCCTTTCATAATTTTTTACTT
>CAMWNQ010000107.1 GCA_947175655.1 uncultured Clostridia bacterium
GGAATTTCAATTTTGATACTTTCTTTATTTTCAGATATAAAACAGGCTGTTATATATGAAAACAGCATAGGAGTAAAAAATAATGAGGATACAGCAGTAAACAGATTTATAATTTTTTTAATGGCTTTTAATGATATAAAAAAGACATTTTCAGGTTCTGTAAAACCTTTCATAGCAAATGCAGTTATAAAGCATACTATAAACATTATTACAAGAAAACTGAATGTAATAAATAAAGTCCAGATAATCAGTGAAAAAGCAGTGTTGAACTTTTTATTTGCAGTAATTTTCTTGCTTTGTTTCAGACAATCCAAGTATTTCAAATCGGTAAGCGTGAAAAAGTGAAGTGAATATATTCTACTTGAAAGAATTACAGCAGTTATTATCATAACAATGCCGATTAATATAAAAATTTTTCTGCTTGATATTCCATATATAGTTTGAATATCTGGAATTCCTATGAATGCAAATATTCCGGAAGTCAGTGTGAACTGTGTAAGGGGAAGTATAAGCAGAACATATAATATTAAGATGAAATTGAAATTTCTGAAAAGTTTTTTTACAGTCCTGAAACCTGTTTCAAGCATCCAAAATACTTTGATTTCCATATCAGAATAAAGAAGTCCATAACCACCGATTATAGCAGATATTTCTATAAGCGATAATATAGAGCATATTATAAGGATTATAATAATAAGCAGAAGCGAAAGAGGATGAGTTAAAAAATCAAATATGTTTTCTGAGGTAATATATCTCGTGCCTGAAACTTCCACAGCAAGTTTTAAAAGAATTGAAAGTGAAGGAAGTGCAATTGCTGTAATTATAATTTTATATAAAAGCTCAAATAATATTATTGAAGGCATAGCTCTTATAAACATATAAGTTGATTTTATCAATTTTTCCATATTTTTATCACCGAAATCAAAATATTTCCCATAGCAGGAAAAACTACTGGTATAATCCTTGAAAAATACATACTGCTTGTAGGATTTAAGGTATAAGGGTCAGTCCAGCCAGAATTGTCAGCATAGTTCATTACAAGATATAATACAGTTATACATATTAAAAGTCCTGTAGAGGAGTTTATAATAGACAATATACTTTTATTGAAGATGCATAATAAAGTCCCTGTAGTAATCAGGACACCTGAAAAAATCCAGAAAACCCCGCACAATAATAAAAATTTATTATAGTTGTTATAAATAAGTCCCAGACCTGCCATAATAACCATAAACATAGGATATATAAGAGTGAGAAAAAAGCAGATTATTTCAGCTTTAATCAGATTTTTATTTTTTTTCATATAATTCTCCGGAAATTCACTGTTATAAAATTTAAAATTCCTCCAATAATAAATAAATCAACATTAAACAGATAACTTGAGGGAGGAAAAAATGTTAAAAAAATTTAAAATAGCAGTTTCTTTATTATCTGCAATGATGCTTGGATTATGCGGTCTTACAGGTTATTATTCAGAAAACATTCCGGACAGTTTTTATATTGAAAAAGGTGAGAGTCTCAATATATCATCATATCCGGCAATAAATGTATCACTTTCTGCAACGACTGAAGCTGATGCTATAACATATCCATCATCTCAGAAAGCTTCTCTGAAACTCTTTGGACTTATACCAGTCAAGTCCGTTGAGATATGCCGTACTGAAGCTCCTGTACTAACGGCAGGCGGTACGCCGTTTGGAATAAAGCTTCTTATGGACGGTGTAATGGTTGTAAAGCTAAATGATTTTGATATTTCTGACAATCCAGATAATCCTGAAAAAGCGTGTCCAGCAAAAGATGCCGGGATCAAAACCGGTGATGTTATAAGACTCATAAATAATATTCCAGTATCATCAAATAAGGAAATTCAGGATATAATAAGTGGAAGCGGAGGACAAAAGTTAAAAATATCAGTAAACAGAAATGGAAAAGAATTCATAACTTATCTTACTCCTATATGGAATGATGAAAAATTATGTTATATGGGAGGAATGTGGGTAAGGGACAGCACAGCAGGTATAGGAACACTTACATTTCTTGATAAGTCAAGCGGAGTTTTTGCCGGACTTGGTCATCCAATATGCGATGCTGATACAGGTGAAATTATACCTGTTTCAAGTGGAAAAGCTGTTCCGGTTGAAATAACAGATACAATAAAAGGCAGAAGTGGAGTCCCTGGAGAACTTAATGGTTTTTTTACATCAGAAGAATGTCTTGGCAGTCTTGAAATAAATAACAGGTGTGGAATATTCGGAACATTCAACGAATCAGTATGTAAAGAATATCAGGGAGAAGAACATAAAATGGGATTTAAACAGGACGTAAAAAAAGGTTCAGCATATATTTTGTGTACAACAGAAGGCTGTGAGCCTCAAAGATATGAAGTAGAAATAGAAGCTGTTGATTATGACGGCAAAGACAGTACAAAAAATATAATCATAAAAATAACTGATGAAAATCTTATTGAAAAAACCGGAGGGATAGTTCAGGGAATGAGCGGAAGCCCCATTATACAGGAAGACAAAATTATAGGTGCTGTTACTCATGTATTTATTTCAGACCCTACAAGAGGATATGGAATATTTGCCGAGAATATGTCAGAATATATACACAATATCGGATAAAAAAGCAAAGGCGACTTTTAAAGTCGCCCGTACCTATATTTCGATTCACACTGGCATTTTCAGGAATGTGACAATAATCTGAATTATGGATTGCCTCATGTCAGCGAGGGATACCATTTCATTCCGCCCATCACTGCCGTTCATTTTACTTGACAATTCCTCTCACCACCTAAAGAGGAGGGAGAATTCTTATTATTTTTCTGTTAAAGTTAGAATGCAATTTGATTATCTGTTTTCTTCACTGAAACCGCTGTCAACGAGTTCAACAAGAGAATTTACTGCCTGAACTTCATCAGAACCATCAGCAATTACCTTAATATCAGTACCGCCAACGATACCAAGTGAAAGAATACCGAGAAGACTCTTAGCATTTACTCTGCGTTCTTCCTTTTCAATCCAAATAGAAGCTTTGAATTCGTTAGCTTTCTGAATGAAAAATGTAGCCGGTCTAGCGTGAAGACCAACCTGATTTTTTACAACAACTTCTTTACAGAACATATCTACTCTCTCCTTAATAAAATTTCTCAGGGTCGCCCGATTTTTTTAATCAAAAAGAAAAAAGGGATAAAACGGAAATAAAAAGGGCTAACCACTATGAATAACTATTTTTTATGTCAAACGATATATGTATATCACATCACCTGACATTAATTATTATACATTCAATTTTTTTTATAGTCAACGGATTTTTTTCATTAAATCGTTTTAATTTGTTATTTTCTACATTTATATTAAATGACGCTTGAAAAAATAACGCTTACTTGTTCAATATCACAATTAAAAAAGGATAATTTTAGTGTTGAATTTGATTGTGAAATTCAATAATTTTCAACAATTAATTATGTGCAATACAACAAAAAAACAGTTATTTTTTCTGGTATTTATCAAACAAATCTGGTCTGCGTTCTTTAGTAATTTCCAGACTTTTACTATTTCTCCATTCGGCAATATTTTTATGATGTCCTGAAAGCAAAACAGACGGAACAGCTTCACCCTGCCATATTTCAGGACGTGTATAGTGAGGATATTCCAGAAGACCACTGTATATACTTTCATCTTCAAAACATTGTGAGTTCGAAAGCACGCCATCACACATTCTGGCAACTGCATCAGTTACAATCATTGCAGGTATCTCGCCACCAGTAAGTACATAATCTCCGACCGATATTTCTTCATCAACTATTTTATCAATAATTCTTTGGTCAACACCTTCATAATGACCACATATTATGAAAATAAAATCACGTCTGGAAAGCTCCACAGCTTTTTCCTGATTGAAAATCTTTCCTTTTGGTGACATATATATAGTGTGAGGTTTTGCATTGTTTTCATTACATACAGCATTATAACAGTTAAAAATAGGGTCGCACTGCATAACCATTCCCATACCTCCGCCATAAGGAATATCATCAACTCTTCTGTGCTTGTCAAGGGTATAGTCACGAATATTACGGCATTTTAATTCAATAGCCCCTTTTTTTCTAGCACGACCTATAATGCTTTCACCCAATACGGCTTCACACATTTCAGGGAAAAGAGTAGCAATTTCAATCTTCATCAAAAAGTCCCTCCAGAGGTCTTATGGTCATAATATTTTCATCAATATCAGTAGTTATAACTACATCTTCTATTGCAGGTACAAGGTAGATTTTATTTTTCTCCTTATTTTTTATGGAGTATACATCATTTGCACCCGTCTGAAGAACATCATCAATAATTCCATATACTTCATCAGTATCAGCATCTTTTACTGTCATACCAATTAAGTCCTGAATAAAATATGTATCTTCATCAAGTTCCAAATCATCACGATGAATATAAAGCATAGTATTTCGGAGTTTTTCAGCATCTTCCGGAGTATTGATTCCTTTTATTTTCGTTATGACAAGATTTTTGTGTATTCTTGATTTTTCAATTTCAATTTCTTTCAAATTTTTTCCGAGGAAAAGCCTTTCAAAACAACAGAAAATTTCAGGCATATCACAATAGGGCATAACTTTTACTTCACCTTTAAGTCCGTGAATATTTACAATTTTTCCTGTTTCAATATATTCTTTTTTCATCTTCAAACCTCACTTTTGGATTTTATTTAATTTTATCACGGCAAAAGTTTTTTGTCAACTTAATATTTTTGTTAGTATGTTGACAAACACACTGTAAAATAGTATAATTTTATTTGAAATGAAAAGGGGTGATTTTTTAAGTGAAAGATTTAAATATAAGATGTCCTTTAACTGATTCTCAGAAGGAATCATTAAATCATATGCAAAATATAATACGAAACAGTAATATAAAAGTAGTCAGTTTCAGTATTTTTGATACCCTTGTATTAATTCCGTTTATTTCTGATACTGATTTATTTTTTTTAATGGAGAATGATTTTAAAGATATTCTGGATTCAGAAAACATCAAAAATTCAAAAACATTTTCTCAGATAAGAGTTAAAGCAAGTGCAAATATCAGCCATTTGAATATTCAGGATATATATTCTGAAATACAGCAGATGACAGGCATAAGCAAAGAATCTTCAAAAAAACTTATGGAAACTGAAATAAATCTTATGATTCATTTCTGTTGTCCTCGCTGTTCAGGAGTTGAACTTCTCAGGGAGGCTGAGAGGGCTGGCAAAAAAATAATCCTTAAAAGCAATACTTATTTTTCAAAGGATGTTATTGAAAAGATATTAAAAAAATGTGGTATAACCGGATATAAGATGATTTTTTTTCCGTCTGGTTCTGAAGAATCTGGAAATGATGTATATTCTACTATGATAAAGAGGCTTAAACTTAAATCATATGAGATGCTTCATATTGGAAGTGATATTATATCTGATGTGGAAACACCTATAAATCAGGGAATAATATCAATTTATCTTCCGTCCTGTCGTGAACAGCTTTTCAAGACTGGCAGACTTTTTGAATATATATATAACAAGCTGGGAAAGAAGTTTAATTCTTCATTGTATTTTCCTCTCAGATGTCTAGTTTCGCTCTATGGTTTATATGCATTTGATTATCCGTCAAAAAGTGCAGTAAAGGGAGATTTCTGCGGAAATCCATATTGTATAGGATTTATTGTTCTTGGTGGTCTTTATCTTTATGGAGGATTAAGCAAAGATTTTAATGGCAATGATAGTTTTGAGTCAATAATAATATCGGCAATGCGTTCCGACAAAGATATATTAATCGGCGAGAATGATTTTATTTTTTTGTATAATGAATTTTTCAATAATATTTTCAAAGATTTTGAAAGCTGTGATTTTCCTTTCAGATTTCTGATAAATAATGCAGATGATGCTGATATTATTATTTTTAAAGATATTATTTCTGATTC
>CAMWNQ010000108.1 GCA_947175655.1 uncultured Clostridia bacterium
CATATAAAATAGTATAATAATACTATAAAAAATTTTTTTGGAGGTTATAATTATGTCAAATTCAACAACAATTACAAAACAATCACTTTCCGTAAAAAAACAGACATTAGCTTCTGTAATTACAGTAATAATGGCTGTCGCTTTACCACAAATTATTCACGTTATGGGTCATGTTTCAGGTCTTGGAACTTCACTTGGTGAAATATTTCTTCCTATGCATCTACCGATTATATTAGCAGGACTTATTGCAGGCCCTTATGTCGGAGCAATATCTGGTATGCTTTCACCACTTTTAAGCTTTGCTCTTACGGGAATGCCTACATCAATAATGCTTCCATTTATGATGATAGAACTTTGTGCATATGGTTTAATAAGCGGACTTCTTAAAAATTCCAAGCTTCCCTGCATTGCAAAAGTTTTAACAGCACAAATAGGAGGTCGTGTATTACGTGCAGTTTCAATTTTTACAGCTGTATATGCTTTTGGACATGAAACACTTTCTCTTGATATTATCCTGACTAGCATTACAACTGGAATCTTTGGAATTGTTCTTCAGTGGTTACTGATTCCTCTTGTAACATACCGTCTTGAAAACAAAAACGAAAAGTAAATTATAAACAGGAAGTAATAAAAAATGATATTTTCAGATTTAGATAATGCATTGAAAATATTTAAAAGCGGTGATTTTACCTGTGTTCTTTGTAAAAAAGATATAGTTATTAAAAGTAACGAAGCCGGTATAAAACCTCTGATAAGTCTGATTGAAAACAAAACTGACTGTAAAAATTTTTCAATTGCTGACAAAATAGTCGGGAAAGCTGCTGCACATCTTTATATTTTAATGGGTATATCAGATGTCTATGCAGGTGTTATAAGCAAACCGGCTTTAGCATTGCTTAAAAGAAATCATATATCAGTACAATATGAAGTTCTGACTGATTCAATTATAAACCGTAAAGGCAATGATATATGTCCTATGGAAAAAGCCGTTTTAAATGTCAGTGATGATAATTCCGAAGAAGCTTTTATGAAAATCAAAGAAAAAGTTAAGGAATTAAAATCACTCAAACAAAAATGATTAATAAAAAACACTGTTTTCTTCATTAAAAATCAAGAATGAAAACAGTGCTTTTTTATTTTTAAATTTAAAGATTACTTTTTCTTTTTGCTTGAAGGTTTAACGCTCTCAACTATTTTTGAAAATTCAAGAGCCTTGTCAATACTTCCTTCTATTTTGAGTTTTCCCACTGTAAAAGCTTTTACCGCACCAAGTGAACCGTCACATATCTTAATAAAGTTTTCACCGGATACAATAAATTTACAGTCACGGTCATAGTATTCATAAGGTTCAATATATACTTCTCCGTCCTTGAGTTCAATATAGAAAGCTCCTTCGCCTTCTCCAGTAATATTTACCTGTACAGCTATATGATTCGGATAATCTTTAAGAACACTTAAATCATTATCATAAATAATATCTCTTACTTTTGCAACAATTTCTTCATATGTCATTTTTTCGTCCTCCATTTAATTAAAATTAATTTATTTCACAAGTCTGCCATGTTCTGGCTGATTGCGTATTATCTTCTTGGAAGTAGTTTTGTCAAATTCTTTATCTCTTATGCGGAGACGGTGAATTGTTTTTGCAGACGTAAGCTGTTTATTTACTTCTGCTACTTTATCTTTGAAAAGCTTTTCCGTTTCTTCTGCTGAAAGGTTCTTGCAGTAATCAACATCAGGAAGTATTTCTGCTGTAATAACACCATCTTCAGTATATATAAGAATTTCAGATATGAATTCAGTGCCAGCAAATTTATTTTCTATTTCTTCCGGAGAAACATTCTCGCCGTTTGAAAGTATTATTAAATTCTTTTTTCTTCCTGTAATAAAGAGTCTATTTCTGTCAACATATCCCAAATCACCGGTTTTAAGCCAGCCGTCCAGAGTGATAGTTTTTGCAGTTTCCTCTTCATCTTTATAGTATCCTGCCATTACAGACGGGCTTTTTGCCATAATTTCACCGTTTTCAATTTTTACCTGACAGCCGTTTACTATTATTCCAACATCTCCGGCACACTCTGTATCAAAACGGTCTCCTGTTGTAATTCTAGGAGAACATTCTGTCATACCATATCCCTGAGCCATCTGATAACCCATATTATGATATGCTTTCTGAAGTTCCGGACGAAGATATGCACCACCACTGTAAATTGTTTTAAGTCTGTCACCGAATACACTTTTAGCGATTTCTTTTTCTGGAATTTCTGGCTTTGCTTCTGAAATTGATTTTATCTGCTTATAAATAGTTTCAGCAATCATCGGAACAATGAGTATAACAGTAGGTCTGAAAAGCTTTAAATTTTGTGCAATACGAAGCATTGAATCATTAATGCAAAGCTCATTTCCATATCTTAATGACAAGAGAATGTCACAGGTAAAGCAATATATATGATGTATAGGAAGTACAGATAAAACAACATCTTCCTTGGTGGTTTCGTCATCCTGACACATTGCATTATCAATAAGATTTCTGTTGAGAAGCATTACACCCTTACTCTTTCCTGTAGTTCCTGATGTATATGAAATAGAAGCAAGTGCATCAGGTGAAACAGGTTCAGGAACTATCGGATTTGTTTCTGCAAGAACTGCTGGCAAATCTTTAAAAGAGAGATATTCTTTTACATCAGGACATTTTTCTTTTATTTCAGGTATCATTGCTTCATATCTGGCATCATAGAAAAACATATCTACGTCAGCTCTGTTTAAAAGACTGCATATATCAGCACAAGGAAGCTGAGCATCAAGAGGA
Source organism: uncultured Clostridia bacterium (assembly GCA_947175655.1). Lineage (GTDB taxonomy): Bacteria > Bacillota > Clostridia > Oscillospirales > Ruminococcaceae > Ruminococcus. Next base: position 2,810 of record CAMWNQ010000108.1, read on the forward strand.
ACTCCGGCATTGCCACCGCTTACTGTTCCGAAATAGCTTACAAGCCAAGCATAGCTTGAACTTCCGATTATTGCAATATGAGCCGACTTGTCAATATTGTATTCAGATTTTTTATTGAGAATATATCCAGCAAGACGGCATACATCGTTATAAAACTGATTGAAAGTTTTTTCTGAAATTTCCTTACCCTGCTTTTCCTTAATAAATACCTTGTCCCCATATTCACTGGCAGATTCCTTTACTAAATCATAAAGGGTTTTGATTTTATTTTTATCCATAACTTCCTCCCTGTTATTAATCCTTAAGACTTTCAATATATTTAACAGCATCTCCTACTGTATGAAGATTTAAAACTTCACTTTCATCAATCATAATATCAAATTCCGTTTCAATGTCTCCGAGAAGACTCATAAAGTCATATGAATTAAATCCGAGGTCATCAATAAAACGTGATTCAAGAGTGATATCGTCTTCATTTACCTCAACATAATTTGTTATAAAGCTTTTTAAATTTTCAAACATAATAGTTTCCTCCTGTTTTATTTATATCATTTCAAGTATATCGCCGATTTTTCTGTTTTCATCCTCAATTCCTCTGAAAAGCACACGGCAAAGATAATAATAAAAATATTCCATTTCACTTTCTGTAACAGCATCAGACCTGTATTCAAAATTGAAATTAAGACCGTTGTCTTCAGGACGGTGCATTACTGTAAGATAAAGAGGCTGTCCAGCAACACCGTTTGTATACCAATAGCTTTTATAAGGAATATTAGGCATATCTGGAGTATCTCTGTTAATAGTAAGAGGCTGATATGTGAGCGATATACTTTCATAGCTTGTACCGGGTTGATATTTCCAGTGTTGTCCACGTTTCATAATATATTCTATTGGGTCATAGTTAGCGTGACGGAAAACTTTATTCTGTTCTCTCTGAATCATTTTTATTCCTTCAAGGAAAGTCATTTCAGGTTCCATAACAGTGCGGACTGGGAAGAAATGTACTCTTGTACCACCAGAATATTTTTCAGAAAGAGTTCCCCTTCTTGCAACACATGATTTTACCGATACATCTTTTTCATTGTCATTGAACTTTGAAAGTACAGTTCTCATACCCATAAGAAGAAGACTAGCCATTGGTACATTATTGAATTCACAGAATTTCATTAAACGCATAGAGGCATCTTCCTCAAGATGATAAGTTGAAATAGATGCCTGAGGATTTTTTGAAACTACCATTGCCCATCTCTGATTAGGATTGTTATTTTCACGTCTTTGAGTAAGAAGTCTTCCTTGACCTGCAAAATCAGTATACATTGGCTCACTTTTTGTTATTTCATTAATCCAGTATTCTTCATCTTTCTTTTTTGCAGGAGAATCAGCTTCATATGCAAGGTCTTTTTCAAGCTGAGCAATAAAAGGTCTGGAAGTTACATGTACTTCAGTACCATACATCATAGAACAATAAGTCTCAAGAATTGCACGATCAAAGCCTACAATAGCACTTGAATCCATTGTCATATGGTCAACTTTTAAATATACTCCATTAAACCCATCAGGCATTTTTACCATTACTACTTTATTCATTGGAGAATTAAAACGTTCAAATGGTATCGCAGTCCAGCGTTCCATTTCCTTGTTTGCATCTTTTTCTTTCCATTTAGAGAAATCACGGAATTCTATATCACGTTCTTCAAAAGGAACTATATACTGATAAACATCTCCATTATCATCTTTTACAAAACGCAGACGCATTGTATCAAACATTTCATAAGCTTTATAGATAGCTTTCTTTAATACTGAAAAATCAACATCCTGTTTTATATAAAGACCTGTTCCTATGCAAAGAACCTGAGTTGGACAGTATCTTATTGTATAATAATGAAGTTTCTGAGCTGCACACAGCGGATAACATTGCATCACAGCACCATTTATATTAATTTCTTTCATATTACTCATATTATCCTCCATAATATCAATTATCTTATATATTTATCAAGAAAGCTTTTTATTTTTTCTTCGCATACCAGAGGATTTTCATAATAGGCAGCTCCATGTCCGGCATTTTCAACAATATATATATCTTTAGGAGAATTGCAAGCCTCGTAATTCTGCTTAGTCATATATAAAGGAACAAAATCATCCTCTTTTCCGTGAATAAATAATATTGGAATTTTTGTATTTTTCACGGCATCAATGGTTGAATAGTCACTGAATCCGTATCCGGCTTTTTTACGGCACATCATATCATTTATATTCATTATCGGGAATGGCATAAGATGATAATCCCTTTTAAGAATATGTGCAAACACATTATAAGGAGATGTAAAGGCACAATCTGATACAATAGCTTTTACTGATGCTGATAAATCTTTAAAGCCTGCTGTCATAAGAGATGTGGTAGCCCCCATTGATACACCATAAAGAACTATTTTTTTACTGTTATGGAATCTCTTATCAATATATTTAATCCACTCTCTGCAATCATATCTGTCGAGTATGCCAAATCCTACATAATCACCTTCACTTTTTCCGTGAGCACGATGGTCAACAATAAGACAATCATATCCAAGTTTATGGAAAAATACTGATATTGATGAACAGTTTGATATACCGCTTCCAGTATAGCCATGATTACATATAACAAGTTTATTGCTTTCGGTTTCTGCCGGAAAATAATCAGCGTGAAGAGTAAGACCATCAAAAGATTTTATAGTTATATGTTCAAGATTCTGTGCTGTAAGCCATTCTCTGTTGGGTACAATAATTTTTTTGTATTCTTCCCATTTTTTCATATCAGCCATTTCATTAATATCTACTCTTAAAACATCCTGACGAGGAATAGTTTTATCAAAAAGTGTTTTTGCTCCTATACCACAGGCTGTACTGGCAGAAGCAATTCCAAGTAGAGCGACGCCCAGAATCTTTATCATCAAAAATCCACCTTTCAACATTTTTCGACTGTCAGTCGGTTCGTAAATATATATAACGCACTGGATTTTCGACTGTAAGTCAATTATATCAGTGCTGATTTTTATCGTATTTTCATATATATTTTTACACTCTATTTTATAATCTCTATTTTTTCGACTGTCGGTCGGCTTTTAGATTGTCTTTATTATAT
>CAMWNQ010000109.1 GCA_947175655.1 uncultured Clostridia bacterium
CTGTTATGCCATCACACATTTTAAGAATTTCAATAAGACTATCATCTAATTTTATATTAAATTTCTTTTCAATTTTCTGGATATTTTTATAAGATACAGGCTTTTCTAATTTTACTCCGTCTGAATATTTCTTGTTTATATTATCGGAAAAGTTATCAGGTATCATATTTTCCAGTCCTCACAAAGTTTATTAATTGCATCAGTAAGTTGACGCATATCTTTATTAGTACGTCCGCTGTTTGATTTTATTAAATTATAGAGACGTTCTGACGCAGAAACTAATTCATTGTATACATTTGTATTTGCATGTTTTTCGTGATGAATAATTACAGGTTTTGCATCAACAGTAATTTTATTTTCTATCAAGTCAAATTCAGCACCACTGTAAGGAGCATAGACATCAAGCTTTAAATTACTATGTATTTCTTTTGCGAGAGCTTCAACGGCAATTTCTTCTCCGTGATTTATAAATACACGTTTTGGATTTTTAATAGCTCTAATCCACTGCATTAATCCTTTGTAATCAGCGTGACCGCTTATTCCTGAAAGTTTACATATTTCAGCTGATACTTGAACAGTTTCCCCAAAGAGTTTTACTTTTTTTGCACCTTCAATTAAACTGCGTCCAAGAGTATTTGAAGCCTGATATCCTACAAAAAGTATTGTGTTTTCTTTTTTCCAGAGGTTGTGTTTAAGATGATGTTTGATTCTTCCTGCTTCGCACATACCACTTGCAGAAATTATTACTTTTGGTCGGGTATCGTTATTAATTGCACATGAATCATCACTTGTTACTGCTGTAATTAATCCTTCAAATCCTATTGGATTAATCCCTTCCTTTACAAATTTCAAAGATTCTTCATCAAAGCAGCTTTCTTTATTATTTAAAAAGATATTTGTGGATTCAATTGCAAGTGGACTGTCAACATATACAGGGAAATTATTATGATTTTTCAGAAGTTTATCAGATTTTATTTGTCTTATGAAATAAAGCATTTCCTGAGTTCTTCCGACCGCAAAAGACGGAATGATAACACTTCCACCTCTGTCAAAAGTTCTTTGAAGTATTTCAGTCAGTGCTTTGACATATTCAACAGACATATCATGATTTCTATTGCCATATGTCGATTCCATTACAACATAATCTGCATCTGAAATATACTGTGGGTCACGTATAAGCGGTTGATTTATATTTCCTATATCTCCTGAAAAGACAATTTTTTTAGTTATATTGTTTTCAGTCAGTGTGATTTCAATACTTGAAGAACCAAGAAGATGTCCAGCATCTGTAAATTTTACTTTAATTCCTTTAGATATTTCAAACTCACTGTCGTATTTATGTGAAACAAATAATGATACCGCACCTATGGCATCATTCATAGTATAGAGTGGGATATATTCTTCATCGCCTTTTCGTTTTCCCTTACGGTTACGCCATTCTGCTTCAAATTCCTGAATATGCGCACTGTCACGTAACATTACATCACAAAGATGAGAAGTGGCAATAGTTGCGTGAATTTCTCCATTAAATCCTCCTGCATAAAGAAGAGGTAATAATCCGGAATGGTCAATATGAGCGTGAGTCAGAAGTACAAAATCAATGCTTACAGGCGGAACAGGTATTTGAACATTTTCAAATTTATCTTCTCCCTGTTCCATTCCAAAGTCTATAAGGAATCTTTTTCCACAGGCTTCCATATATGTACAGCTTCCTGTAACTTCGTGGGTTGCACCAATAAAAGTCATTTTCATAATATCACAGCCTTTTGTTTATATTATATATAATTATACCATATTAATACCGAATTGTCTATACAAAATCTATAAAAAAATACTTTATTTTATCTGAATAACTTTCATATTTTTTTATTTATTTTTTTTTTATTTGCTTAATTATCATTAAATATGCTTTTAAAATAAAATATAATGCAGAAAATATCATAATAATATCAATTTTAATGTGCATTTTTATAAATTTTGTAAGTTTTAGCATAATTTTAGATTTTTTCTCTTGACTTTATTTTTTGAAATGCTATAATAATATTCGGGGTTAAAGCCGGATACTAAAAATATGCTTCGGATTTTATCGGAACTATATTTTTAATATCTATTAATTTAAATTTTTTGTTAATTTAAGGAGGAAAATTTTATGAAAGAAGCTATGAGTGAATATGGCTATTTACTTTCAATAGCAATTATTCTTTTAAGCACTAAGGTACTTGGACTTACAACCCAAAAATTCAAACTTCCTCAGGTAGTAGGAGCATTGCTGGCAGGTCTTATTATAGGACCGGCAGTGTTAAATATTATACCTCAGGAATCTATGCAGTTACTCAATCATATATCTGAAATAGGTGTGATAGTTTTAATGTTTGAAGCGGGTCTTGAAACAGATATAAAGGAACTCAAAAAGACAGGACTTGCATCTTTTATAATAGCTCTTATAGGTGTTATCGTGCCTCTTGCCGGAGGTTTTGGTCTTGCATATATTTATAATAAAGAAAATACTCTTGATACACCATTATATCTTCAGAATCTTTTTATAGGTATCATACTTACTGCAACATCAGTTAGCATTACTGTTGAAACTCTTAAAGAACTTGGAAAACTTTCATCAAAATCAGGAAATGCAATTTTAGGTGCAGCTATTATTGATGACATTCTTGGTATTATTGCTTTAACTATTGTAACAAGTTTAGCATCTCCTAATTCAGGCTCAGGCGGAGTAGGAATAGTTCTTCTTAAAATACTTGGTTTCCTTATATTTGCAGCAATTGTATGTATTGCATATCATATGTTTATGAAAAAATGGTGTGTTACTGAAACAGGTAAAGATTTAAGAAGATATGTAATAATAAGCTTTGTATTCTGCTTGATTGTTTCTTACTGTGCTGAAGTATTCTTTGGAGTAGCTGATATTACAGGTGCATTCTTTGCAGGTGTAGCTATAGCACATACTCCAAAATACGAATATATTACATCAAGATTTAATACGCTTTCATATTTATTACTTTCACCTATATTCTTTGCTAGTATAGGACTTAAAGTTGACTTGTCAGGATTCAGCAGTAATATTCTTGTATTTACTGTTATTATGATGATTATAGCACTTCTTACTAAAGTAATTGGTTGTGGTCTGGGTGCTAAGTGCTGTGGCTTTAGTATGTCTGATTCTTTAAAAATAGGAGTTGGAATGATTTCCAGAGGTGAAGTCGCACTTATTATTGCAAATAAGGGTGATGCTATTGGATTAATGCACGAAGAATACTTTGCACCTATTATTGTAATGGTTGTATTTACTACTATAGTAACTCCGATTTTACTTAAAGTAGTTTATAAAGACAAAAATCCGGAAAAGCTTGAAACAGTAAAATCTTAATATAAAAACAAGGAAGTGTAGCAGTGGATATTAAAGAAAAGATTGAAGAAATAGTTAAGAAGATTAAAAATGATAAGAATTTTGAAAAAGAATTCAAACAGAATCCTATAAAATCAGTTGAAAATATTCTTGGTGTTGATTTGCCTGACGATAAGATTAATGCTATTGTTGACGGAATAAAGGCAAAAATTTCTGTTGATGATATGAAAAATAAAATTGGCGGTATATTTGATAAAATTAAGAATAATAAATAACTATAAACAATAAAAGAGCTGGACATTTTAAATGTTCAGCTCTTTTATTTGAAATTTTATAAAAAAGAGAAATTTTAGAAAACTTTCTTGTATTATGCTGGATTATTTTCCGGCTGTTCAAAATTGAATTCGGGCATTTTATCATCAGGAGGAGTTTGTCTTTTATCAAAATTTCCTTCAAAATCATTTGAGAAATCTTTGGGCATTTCTTTGTTGAAATGCTTAGGAAAATCATCAGGCATTTCACCGTTGAAATCCTTAGGAAAATCATCAGGCATTTCGCCATTGAAATCCTCATCAAAATCAAATGATTTTCTTCCGTTTTCAAATTCTTCATGCATATCCTTATTGAATTTTCCGAATCCTGATGCAGGTATATCTGTTGTCTTATATGAACCGGCTTCATTTTCATCTATATATAATGTATATTCTTCATCTTCTGAAAGTTTTGAAGAACTTATTATTATTGAGATATTGGAAGAATAATTTTTCTTTGGTTGATATGATATTATTTCTTTTCCATCTGATGAACACAATTTTATAATACTGTCTTCATTTAAGCTAGCATTCATTGTAAGAAATTTCTGTTTGGATTCACTGTCAGGGTATTCTGCCATATCCGGACTTCCAACAGCTATAATCATACCACCATCAACTGATATTTTGCCGTCTGAATCCAATGCACCATTTCCACCTCTTGAAGGACCATCAATGTTTATAGTTCCGTTTGTGATATTGATCATTCCGTTTGAATCCAGACCGTCACCCTCAGCATTTACATATATATTTCCACCTGATATATTTATTAAAGTACCATCAGATGCTTGAAATGGTTGATTAGATGTGCCATTGCTTGCATTCATACCATCATCATCAGATACAATTGATATGTCACCACCTGATATGTTTATAACAGTAGATTCCAGACCCTCATATGATTTTAATATATTTATTGTTCCATTACTTATTGAGAGTTTATTATCTGAATGTATTCCTTTTGAACCACTTGAAATTTCAAGATTTCCGCCTGAAATATTAACTTCATTATCGGAATGAACAGCATCATCAGCACAATCGGCTTTAATATTTCCGTTGTTTATATATATATTTCCACCAGCTTTTATTCCTTTCATACTTATATTATCTTCTGTACTTTCATCAATTTCAGATATTTTATTATTTTGTTGTCTGAATCTTCCGAAATCCATCATTGAATCTGTATGCTCTTTTACATTTTCAGAATTACTTCCGTTTCCTGAGTTAATATTTATATTGCCTCCATTAATTATTAATTCCTGTTCAGACTGTATTGCATCTTCTTTGGCATCTATATTAATAATTCCGTCATTGATAAATACAAATCCTTTGCCCTCGTCTTTTGTATTGCTTGATTTCATACCGTCAGCTTCAGCGGTTATATTTATTTCCGTTGAAGTTATAGCAATACAGTCTTTTCCTTTAATTCCATTGCCAACAGAATTTATATTTATTTTTCCTCCGGTGATTGTTATATCGTCTTTTGATGTTATACCTTCATTGTAATTTGCATTTATATTTAAAATTCCTGTACCGTTCAAAGTCAGATTATCTTTGCTGAATATTACAGCATCTGGTTCGTTTTGCTCTTCGGAATCATATTTATATGATATACCATCAGTTAATGTATTTTCTGAATCAGGTGCGAGCGTTATGAATACTTTATCTGCTTTTTCAATATATATAGGTGCTGAATCGGAACAGTTAATATTTGCATTATCAAGAATAAGCCATATTTTTTCATCAGAATTTACTTTAATTTGTCCGTTGAAATTTCCACTTATTTTATACTTTCCACCCTCTGTTATAAGTATGCTGGAATCTTTTAAAATGCCTTTTCCATTTACTTCAGCGGAGTTATCTTTTAGAATGATTTCATTTTCAGCATTGTATGAGGGGTTTAAATCGTTTTCAGAAAATATATTGTTCAAATCTGCATTATATTCATCAATATTTAATGCAAGCGGTATTATATCAGATTGATTTTTATTTGTTTTATTTTTATCATTATCGTTCTCTTCATCTTCATTGTCATTATCTGATGAATTATCATCTGTTATTGAAGTTGAATTTATTTGAATATTATTTTTTGATATGTCTGAACTGTTTACATTATTATCTGAACAGCCCGATGCCAGTACTGAAAAAAGCATAGCTGATGCAAAAAAACCTTTTAAATTTTTACTCATTAATTATCACCAATCTTTTATTAGAATTAAAT
>CAMWNQ010000110.1 GCA_947175655.1 uncultured Clostridia bacterium
AATTTAATATTTTTTTCTTTAGGCTGTATAAAAACACTTCTTTTAGATGATGCCTTATTTTTTACAATTTCAGCAGTAGTTTCAAAATTATCCGCCGAAAGAATTACTGCTGAATTTTCCTTTATTATACCTGATTTTTGCAATGCAATTTCTTCAACAGTATTCCCAAGTATAGACGTATGGTCAAGAGATACTGACGTTATAACTGATAAAAGCGGTGACGGTATAACATTTGTAGAGTCTAGAAGTCCTCCGATACCTGTTTCAAGTACAACAATATCACATTTTTCTTTTTTATACCATAAAAATGCAATAGCCATATTTATTTCAAACTGTGAATATTCCCTGCTGACAACTTTTTCTGAAACAAATCCACATATATCACATAATGACTTTTCATCTATCTCACGTAAATTTATTCTTATTCTGTCAGTATAGTGAGTAACATATGGCGATGTAAATTTACCTGTTTTATACCCCGAAAGTTCAAGAGCATTTGCAATATATTCCAGAGTCGAACCCTTTCCGTTAGTGCCGGCTATATGAATAAATTTCAAATCTTTTTCCGGATTTCCTATTTTTTTCATCAGGTCTTCAGCTCGTGACAAATCGCTTACTTTTGCACCAAGACAACTATAAGAAGATATAAAATCAATACAGTCATCAAAATTATTAAAATTCATAATCTATACAAGCTCTGCTTTCTTTGAGAGGTGCAATAAAAGCTCCGAATTCCTTATGAAAAGGATTTACCTGATATGCATTCAAACCATCAATGTCATCAAAATCGCATATAAGGGCAATTGTATAATTATCCTTTGGTGCATCTCCAGAATTAATAACACATTCTGCTTTTCTGAGAAACGGAACATTTTCAATTACTTTATTGAATCTCTCTTTTGCTTCAACAGCATTTTCATATTCTGTTTTATTATTAATGTTTTCTTTAAGCTTGAACATTACAATGTGCTTAATCATTTTAAAAATCTCCTTTTTATTTATTATTTCAAATCGTTCCTTTAATCCACGCCTGCTTGAAATTTTCAGACCAGTATTCTTTAGGCAGAATCATAATGGATTTACATTTTTCGGGTGCAACAATCAAAGGAACTGTACCCCCACAAAGCTTGCTTTTAGGAAGATGTTTTCTGAATACCATAAGTGACAGAAATCCTATATCTATTGTATTTCCATCAGAATCCGATGCAGTGCCGTAAAAAGATGAACGGTCAAGCTCATCAGTTATAACACGTGCAAATTCACGGAATTCTTCAGGAACTTCATTTAACGGTTTATCTTTATAATAAAAAATTGTATGTGCAATCTCATGTAAAATATATGGATTTTCTTCAATTTCCGGACTCATACTGTAAATCAGTGTTGCTGGACAGTTCAAAGGCGGAAATGATTTAAAAAGAATAGAATTTGCCTGAATAATACTTCCATAACAAATATGTCCTTCTTTGAAAAGCGTTTCTTGTTCAGTGTATATAAATTTCAGGTCATCTTTTTCATTCAGCCACGACGGACGGGGAAGCTTCATAGGTTTCAGTGGATTCTGTCTGTATTTTTCACGCATTTCTTCAAGTTCTTCTCTAAAAGCCATTTTAACTACTCCTTATCTATCCTGTTATAATTCATTTTCAGTAAAAAATCAATTAATACTGAGGGAGGATATTAATATCCCCCCTATGTGTATTATTATTTCTTAAAAGCCTCTATTGACTTTATAATCTTATCCATTTTTTCCTGAGCCTTTGCAAGCTTAGCCTTTTCAGACTCTATAAGCTTTTCAGGAGCTTTTGAAATAAATCCAGCATTATTAAGTTTTCCGCTGAGGAAGTCAATATCTTTCTGAACTTTGGATTTTTCCTTTTCAAGACGTGCAATTTCCTTATCCTTATCAACAAGTTCATTCATAGGTATGAATATTCTTGCGGAATCAGTTACGGCATTTGCTGAGTCAGGAATATCAAACTTATCACCTGTTTCAACTGATGATGCTGATGCAAGCTTTTCAAAGAATATCGAGCAGTTATTAAATAAATCAGCGTCCTGAGTTTCTATGAAAAGTTTTGCTTTAACTGATGGTGGCACATTCATTTCAGTTCTTGTATTTCTTACTGCCTTGATTGCAGATATAATCTTTTCAAAATCCTTTTCTTCGGAATCATAATTTATATCAGAATCATATACCGGATAGTTTTCAAGCATAATCATACTTTTTTCATTATTGAGAACCTGCCATATTTCTTCAGTAATAAAAGGCATAAACGGATGGAGAAGTTTAAGCATTCCCTGCATTGCCCATACAAGTACAGCCTGTGCAGTTTCCATTGATTCACCGCCCGCTTGTATTCTTGGCTTTGTAAGTTCAATATACCAGTCGCAGTAAATATCCCAGATAAAATCATAGATTTTAGATGATGCTACACCAAGTTCAAATTTTTCAAGATTTTCATTTACTTCCTTTGCAAGCTTATTGAATTTGTTTACAAGCCATTTATCCTCAAGTTTGAGTTCTGATGGAAGTCCCTTGAATTCAAAATTATCAGGAAGATTCATCATTATAAATCTTGATGCATTCCAGAGCTTATTTGCAAAGTTACGTGCTGATTTTACTTTTTCGTCCATGTAACGCATATCATTTCCAGGAGAGTTTCCTGTTGCAAGCATAAATCTGAGAGCATCAGCTCCATATTCATTTATAACTTCAAGAGGGTCAATACCGTTTCCGAGAGATTTTGACATCTTTCTGCCCTGTGAATCACGTACAAGACCATGAATAAGAACTGTATCAAACGGAACTTCTCCCATATTTTCAAGACCGCTGAACATCATTCTTACTACCCAGAAGAATATAATATCATATCCTGTTACAAGAGTATTCGTAGGATAGAAATATTTTAAATCCTCAGTATTATCAGGCCAACCTAAAGTCGAGAAAGGCCATAAAGCTGAACTGAACCATGTATCAAGAGTATCAGGATCTTGTCTCATAGGCTTTCCACATTTTGGACATATTGCCTTATCTTCCTTAGTAACAACCATTTCACCGCATTCATCACAATAGAAAGCAGGTATCTGATGTCCCCACCAGAGCTGACGTGATATACACCAGTCCTTGATATTTTCAAGCCAGTGATAATAAATTTTATCAAAACGTTCTGGTACGAATTTAGTCTTGCCGGATTTTACTGCTTCAATAGCGGGTTTTGCAAGGGATTCCATTTTTACAAACCACTGCTTTGAAATTCTAGGCTCTACAGTTGTACCACATCTGTAACAAGTACCTACATTATGGCTATAATCTTCAATTCTTACCAATGCACCTTCTTTTTCAAGGTCATTTACAATTGCTTTTCTTGCTTCATATCTATCCATACCAGCATATGCAGGATAATCATCTGTAATTTTGGCATCGTCAGTCATTACATTTATTACTGGAAGATTATGACGTAATCCTACTTCAAAGTCGTTAGGGTCGTGAGCAGGAGTAATTTTAACTACACCTGTACCAAAATCCATTTCAACATAATTATCAGCAACAATAGGAATTTCTCTATGCACAATCGGAAGTATTACAGTCTTTCCTACAAGATTTTTGTAACGTTCATCATTCGGATTTACTGCAACGGCTGTATCTCCGAGAAGAGTTTCCGGACGTGTTGTAGCAAGTTCAAGATAATCATCAGTATCTTTTATCTTATATCTTAAATGCCAGAAATGACCTGCCTGTTCCTCATAGTTTACTTCAGCATCTGAAATTGATGTAAGACAATGAGGACACCAGTTAATTATTCTTTCACCTCTGTATATCAGACCTTTATTGTAATATTTTACAAATACTTCCCTTACAGCTTTATTACAGCCCTCGTCCATTGTAAAACGTTCTCTTGACCAGTCACATGATGAACCAAGTTTTTTAAGCTGTTCAACGATTCTTCCGCCATACTGTTTTTTCCATTCCCAAGCACGTTCCATAAATCCGTCACGTCCGATATCTTCTTTTGTAACACCGTCCTGACGCATCTTTTCAACAATTTTTGCTTCTGTTGCAATCGAGGCGTGGTCTGTACCCGGAAGCCATAACGCAGAATATCCTGACATTCTTTTCCAACGTATAAGTATATCCTGTAAAGTTTCATCAAGAGCATGTCCCATATGAAGCTGACCAGTAATATTTGGCGGGGGAATAACTATAGTATATGGTGTTTTCTTAGCATCAACTTCTGCTCTGAAACAACCGCCGTCATTCCAAGCTTTGTAGATTCTGTCTTCAAAATCTCTGGGGTTATAGGATTTAGCAAGTTCCTTTAACATAAAAAAATCTCCTTTTTAATTATTGATTAATAAAAAAAAAAAAACGCCCCGAACCTAAAAATAGGTTCAGGGCGAACTAAGCAAGTCCGTGATACCACCTGAATTCGGAATCAGTCAAACAATTCCGCACTCTTAACAGTCATATAACTGTATTCCCTGTAACGTGAGAAACACGTCAGAAGCTAATTTAATATTAATAATAATATATTTCACCTCTGAAACTCCAAGACTACTTTGGCATAATCCTCACACTGTCTCGCACCTTCCGACAATTCTCTGAGCATTGGAAATATGCTTACTCCTTCTCTTCACAGTTTTTGTATAATATTCAGATAACAAGAATATTATACACGGATTTTTTTTAATTGTCAAGTGGATTTTTAATATTTATTTTCTGCCTGACTGTGCCTGCACATACGTATGCAAAATATCGGAAGCATCAGCATCATCAACCATGCCGTCGTGGTTAGTATCTCCTACAATGTCCATTATTACAGTTTCTTCAGTTTCTATAAATTTGTCTTCTAGAGCCATTTTTTCAGCATAAAATCTTAAAACATCAGATGCATCAGATACATCTATTAACCCGTCACCGTTTACATCTTTATAATCATAATTAATTCCTGTGTACGATTCAAGCCAAGTATTTACATATCTTATAAACTGTCTTTTTGTGCTTTCTCTATAACCATAATCATAATAAACACTTACAGTCTTGTTAGCAATTGCTTCAATTTCTTCATCGCTGTAGGAATCAAAATTTACTATAAAGTCATTCAAAGTCTTTGCATCATAAATATCAATTTTACCGTCATCATTTACATCAATAGAATTAATATAATTCTTAGCCATATATAAAATATCTGCTGCGTCGCCTGCATCTATTATGCCGTCATTGGTTACATCACCATAAGCCTTAATATTTTCGATTTCGACATCTGTAAAATTACTAAAATCACTACCGGCAATATCTCGGGCATAATATTCAAGAACCATATTTGCATCATAAGCGTTTAAAATGCCGTTTCCGTTAATATCGCCTGTAAGACGTTCCTCTGCCAATGGAACTATAGGAAGTGCTGAAGTCATTAAAATTCCCCCTGAGACTAAAGCACTTAATATTAGTTTTTTATAAAACACACCTCCTTAAAGAACTTTAACCTACCTATCTATCTACCTACCTTTTTTATGAATTTAATCATAAAGTATGTTTATGAACTTAATATTAGCAAATTGTAAATAAATTGTTAATTCTTGTATTTAGATTTTTATTTAACAAATTACGCATCTTATTTTTACTTTCTCTTATATTCCTTGATTGGAATTTCCCCGTTTTCTTCTTCAAATTTTTTAATACACTGTTTAATCAAAAATAAAATCTGACCATTAGCAGAACGTGCTTCATAGTCGGCAATATAGTGTAATTT
>CAMWNQ010000111.1 GCA_947175655.1 uncultured Clostridia bacterium
GTTTCAAGATTATAATTCAGATTTTCTTAAAACTGACCCTGAATTTATTGAACTTTTTGATAATTTTGCTTTTGATGAAGTAGTAAATCAGGATAATCTTGATGATAAAACAAGACTTATGGCAATTCTGGCAACGCTTATCGGTTGTCAGGGAATCGATGAATATAGATTAATGCTTCCGTTGGTATTCAATTTTGGTGTTACTTATATAGAGGCAAAAGAAATCGTGTATCAGGCAGTGGCTTATCTGGGTATTGGACGTGTGCGTCCTTTTTTGAAAACAACAAATGAAGTCTTAGAAAAACTAGGTGTGAATCTTCCATTAGAAGAACAATCGACTACAACTGTCGACACACATCTTTCAGCAGGAATTCAGGCACAAGTGGATATTTTTGGTGAAAATATGAGAGAATTCTATAAATCAGGTCCTTCTGATACTGTTCATATAAATAAATGGCTTGCAGAAAACTGTTTTGGTGATTATTATACAAGAAAAGGTCTTGATTATAATCAACGTGAGATGATAACTTTTTGCTTTCTTATGGCACAGGGCGGATGTGAACCACAGCTTACATCTCATGCAGCTGCAAATATTAGAATCGGCAATGATAAGCAATTCCTTATTAAAATTGTTTCTCAATGTCTTCCTTACATTGGCTATCCAAGAAGTCTGAACGCTATTAATTGTATTCGCAATGCTGTGAAATAAAAGCAATTTTTAAAAGTATACTGAAACAAATTAAAAAGCTGTCTGTATTGTATGCAGACAGCTTAATTTTTATTAAATATAACAGCATCAAAAATATTCAATATCATTTAATGCTATATTTTCATATAAATCAGTATATGAAACTTCTATATCATTTTCTGCCAATTCAGATATTTCCTGCTCAAATAACATTCGTGATTTAGTATCATTATCTTCATTGCCGTAAAGCAACTCAAAGCACTTATCACTAAGTAGAAATCCACTTATCATTTCCTTATATAATTTTTCATTGCAATAATAAGTTGACATTTCATTAAGCAAAACTTCTTTATTTTCATATGATTCAAAGAGAATTTCCCATTGTTTATTTATTCTATTCTTATCTTCATCATCAAGTTCACAGTTAATTTCATCAGCTTTTAATTTGATAGCCTCATCATATTTGAGCCATTCTACTGTCCCGTTTAAAATATATTCTTGATAAGTCATACCGTTTGAATATTCAGCAAACCAGTTATCAATATCATTTGTATACTCATTCATATATGTAGCATAGTATTTTACATAAAACAGAAATTCACTCCAGAAAATATTTCTTTTTCCGACTGTAAGAACTATATCATCAGAATTGTTATTTGTATTTTCCAAAGAATCAGATATACTACTTTGAACTGACAAATCATTTCTACTACAACCATATAAAGATACAATCAATAATGCAAATATTATGAATATTGCAATTGCTGATTTTTTTAATTTTGCCATTATTTTTCTCCGTTAAAGCTATTTTCTTATTAAAGCTGTTCTTGCATTACATAAATCGAATGTGTTGACAATGCCATCATGATTAAAATCAAGATTCAGATTTGCTGTATCTACAGGAACAGAAAGAAGAAATTTCTGTAATGTCACAATGTATGAAATATCAATATCTTTTGTAAGTGAATTCATTTTTTCTGTATCACAGTATGAAATAGTATAAGTACCATTTTTATTAAATACAAAAGTGAAAGTTCTGTATGTACCGTCGTCAAGCTGTACACCTATTTTAGTTGTATTATTTGGTTCAGCATAATCACTGATTTTGAAATAAGTGCCGTCATATAACAGAAATCCTGTGTCATTTAGCGAAAATTCAATTTTTCCACCTAAATCCACTTTAAACTTATTAACAGAATTTGACATAACAATAGAAGTACCGTTCGGAGTTACTCCACCAAGAGATGAACTCTTCTTAGTATTTACAGCAAATGTAATATCTGCACCTTTAAAAGCTTCTCCTGTAAGTGAAGTCATATCTTTTTCTGAACTGTATGAAGCTGAGGCAGGACGAATCACATAATCATTAATTATACCATTTTTTACAGTGAATGTACTGCTTGTACCAATAACAGAGATTATTTCTGCAATATCAGCATTAACAGAAATATCTTTTGCAGAATTACCGTCCCAGTATGTGAGTTTATTTGTTGTAGTATCAGAAAATATTCTGCCTGATGCTGTTACCTGATTTTTTACAGGAACTACACGGTAAATGCCGTCTGAAAGAATATTCTTTACATTGACAGGTCCCGTTATTAAGTTAGGTTCTTCAAGATAGAATGTACTTAAAGGTTTATATCCTTTCTTTGCCATAAGAGCGTCCCAGTTATAAGGAAGTTCAATATCAATAGTAGCATATCCCCCACCCGGCATAATTTGAGCTTTATTTCCTGCATTATCACCTACAATAAGAATAGGGGTCTGTCCTTTATTCAAAGTTGCAATAGTCATGATTTTTTTGTTATCAGGAAAAAGAGTGGCGTACCATTCTGGAATATTTGTCATTTCCGCTTGTTCTGCTTCATCTTTTGCAAGCATATCATAATGTTCTTCAAGCGTTCTTCTTGTATACTGATAACTTCCTGTATTTGCCCAGTAATTTGCATATGTTCTAAGCCAAAGTGGTCGCCTTGCCGAATCAATGAGAGCATCTTCAAAATCCGATTTTGAAGTGTATTTCTTTGATAAATCAGATGCAGTATCTGGTGTGAGGTACATTGTTCTCCATACCTGTGGATTTGTATTTCCAAGACCGTTCTGCTGTTTTTCAGTAATGTCAAAAGCAATGACGTTTTTTATCTGTTCAGCATCATCTGTTGCCAGTGTAAGATCATTGCCCCAGTAAAGTGCAGAAGCTGATGTAAGAGTATTGTCATTGATATTTTTTCCCTGTGTTACATGATAAGGCTCCCAGCCAATATCAAGACAAGTTTTTTCATCTTCAGCGAATACCCAAGGACTAAGATATCCAAACGTACCCATTCTGTTTTCCTTGATATAATATCCTCCAAGATTCATCATAGCAAATTCGATAAATCTTGCAAGTTTTTTATTGTTTTCATCATTCATCATACCCTGACCGTATTCTATACCAAGCTGTCTTGCAATAGGTCCATTTATCCACGCATATGGTGACCAGCCATGTGTACTTGCAAGAGTTCTTCTCCATTCAGGGTCATCAAGGCACTTTACAAATGCAATACAGAATGGCATATATTCTGGTGGACATCCTGCCATAATTGCATTTACTGCAACCGTATATACTCTTACTTCACGGTACGCAAGAGGATAAATTCCCAGCACATCGTCTCCGTCATAAGGTGTGTACTGTAAATATTCTTCTATTTTCTCCGCAGTTGGAAGGACAACTGGCAGACCGTCACTCCAGCCATTCATACGATAGTAAGTCTGAATCATATCATAAGTTCCTGAAACTATTACATCGTCATAATCACGGTATCCCTCATTTGCATATGAGTCAATTTCTTCCTTGGTTATCTGAGTTGTAAGAGCCTTAACAACACCTGGATAAATAATGTCTCTTGATTTCTGTCGAAGTTCAGAAATGCTATCAGCAGAAAATGCTCCCGGATATTCAACAGTTCTCAGAACAGGAATACCTCTGTTTGTACCTGTTGAATGTATTTCAGATATAAAAGATGTTGCACCTACAGTAACGGTTGGAATATTGATATATTCGGCGGCAATCGCAGAACCGGACTCCTTTACAGTACAAAGTCCGCAACCACAATTTCCAGAAATTACTGCATCTACTTTATAATCAATAAGTTTTTGCTGAAACTCTTTTGACTGGTCACTTTGATTGAATACTGAATAAATTCCTCCACATCCCAAATCATCAACTGTATAAACAGTAGCTGTCGGATAGTCTGCAAGAATCATTTCTTTAAGGACTGCCTGTGTAATCGTTGCATTAAAACTTCTACCTACAATTGCAATCGTTTTTCCATCAAGACTATCAAGTCTTGGTGCTTGTTTTATCATATCAACAGCACTGTAACTTACAGGTGACATGACAGAATATGTAGGCTCTTCTGCATTTGCGGTTATTTGTGAAAAAGTCGTTCCGAAAAGCTGAACACTGCAAAGAATACTTGCAGATACAGCAATAATATGATTGATTCTTGATTTTATTTTCATTATTATAACCTCCAATCCTGTTATTTTATATAGTATGAGCTAATTGGCTCAAAATTATAGTATGGTTTCTGGTTAAGAGCATCAAGAAGTTCGTCCCAGTTATCTGGCAATTCAATTTCAATTGTTTTACACGCCCCGCCTGCCATCACCTGTGATTTATTTCTTGTTCCGTCACCAGTTACAAGAATTCGCGTTTTACCCTTTTCCATAACAGAAACACTTTTTATTGTTGACTTATCAGGAAATAAAGAAGAGTACCAATCAGGAACAGACGAATCCAAAGCAGATTCCTTTTTAGCTAATTTATCATAGTGTTCTTTAATAGTACCTTGAGTGCTTGGACGGCTTTCAGGATTAGCCCAGTAATTAGCATATGTTCTCAGCCAAAGAGGTCTTTTTGCTGTTTCAATAAGAGCTGATTCCAAAGATGTCTTTGAAGTATACTTTAAGGAAAGATTTGAAGCGACTGCTTCTGTTATGAAAAGTGTACGGTATCCTTTTGACTCACCGCTTCCTAATGCAAACTGGTCTTTTTCTGTAATATCCCATGAAATTACTTCCATTGTTTTCTGTGCATCAGGAGTAGCAGGAGTTACATTATTTCCCCACGCAAGCGTTGTTGAAACTGTTATTGTATTATCATTGATATTCTTCCCTATCTCAACATGATAAGGTTGCCAGCCGATTTTTAAACATGCCTCTTCATCTTCTGCAAATACATACGGACTTACAGAACCAAAGGTATCATTTCTGTTCTTGCCCATTTTATAGCCTCCTATATTCTGCACTGCAAGGTCTATAAAACGTGCAACCGCCCTATTGTTAGAATCACTTATCATTCCCTGACTGCAATCAATGGCAAGCTGTCGTGATATTGGTCCATTAATCCACGCAATAGGTGTCCAGCCGTGGGAATCTGAAAGAACAGAAATCCATTCAGGACCTTCAAGACTTTTAGCAAAGGCAATACATATTGGCATAAATTCTGGTGGACATCCTGACATTATTGCATTTACTGCGACAGTATATGCAGTATATCCATTGCATATAACATCATTTGCATTATAAGGAGTATAACGAAGATAATCTTTTACTTTTTCATCAGTCGGCGGAATGATAGGAAGTCCATCAGTCCAGCCTTTTTTTTCAAAATGTTCCTGTATCTTGTCACTTGAACCACTGATAACTGTACCAGAACTGCTTTTTGATACCGGTGATACAGCATCAAAACTTTTTTCTTCTACAACAGCATTTATGCTTATAGGGTAAATAATATTTTCAGTATTAATCATAGTACCACATGCAAGACATAATGAAAGAACAGCTGTAAAGCATATTTTTGATTTATGTTTCATATTAATTCCTCCATTCTCTAATCATAATAGAAACTTTTTGTATATTATATATATATATTATAACATATAACTGACTGCTAATTGTGTAACACAGTGGTGTCTCTGTGTTTAAAACTCTCTGATAAACAGCTGTCACTCAGCAGGAGAAGATAGGTGTGTAGATCTGGGGGGGCG